>CAMVNL010000001.1 GCA_947168785.1 uncultured Clostridia bacterium
GGTGGATATCGCGGGCACGCCGGACCTGGGTCCCGTGCTGTTTGCCGCCGCGGCGGCGCTCCACGGCGGACGGTTTACCGGCACCCGAAGGCTTGCCATCAAAGAGAGCGACCGGGCTGCCGCTATGGCGCAGGAGCTGGGTAAGTTTGGCGTGAAAACGCAGATAGAAGAAAACGCCGTCACGGTGTTCCCGGGCGGGCTGACGAAGCCCACTGAACCCCTCAGCGGCCACAACGACCACCGCATCGTCATGGCGCTGGCGGTCCTCCTCACCCAAACCGGCGGCGCCATCGAAGGCGCCGAGGCGGTGAGAAAGAGCTTTCCGAGGTTTTGGGAGGCGCTGCGCGGGCTGGGGATCGCGGTGTGCGTATCGTAGTCGGGGTGTATCAGTCGGAAGTTATCAGTCGGAAGTCGGAAGTCACAGTCGGCGGCGCCGACAGGCGCGCTTGCGCGCGTCGGTTTGCCGTCTGACGACGGCTGATCATATCACCGGATTGGTTTGGAAACCTTCTGTATATGGCGGAGGCATCGGCTTCACGGGACTTCCGACTTCCCACTTCCCACTGAAAAGGAGAAAACATGGAAATCAATCATAACACAAGAATTGTCATCGTCGGCACGGGGCTCATCGGCGGCAGCTACGCGCAGGGGCTGACCGAGGCGGGCTTTGAAGTCGGCGGCGTGGATAAAAAGGAAGAAAACCTGCGCTATTGTCTGGAACGGGGCTGGCTGGCCCACGGGGAGACCGACCCAACGCCGGACTATCTCTCGCAGTTCGATATTATCATTCTGGCGCTGTACCCCCAGCGGGTGTACGAGTGGATCCTCGCGCATATGGACGCGCTGAAGCCCGGGGCCCTGCTGACCGATACCGCCGGCGTCAAGGGCACCATCGTGGCCTCCATTCAGGCCTCGCTCCGGCCGGATCTGGAATTCGTCGGGGCTCATCCCATGGCCGGGCGCGAGCGCGGCGGTATGGAATACGCCGGGGCGGCCATCTTCAAGGGAGCCAATTTCATCGTCACCCCTACGGAAAAGAATACCCCCGCCGGTATCGAACAGGCGGAGGCCATCGGGCGCGCGCTGGGCTTCAAGCAGATCGTGACCCTCTCCCCGGCGGAGCACGACGAGATGATCGCCTTCCTCTCCCAGATGACCCACTGCGTGGCGGTGGCGCTGATGACCTGCAAGGAATGCGACGGCTTTGAGAAGTATTCCGGCGACTCCTTCCGGGACCTGACCCGCATCGCCAAGATCGACGAAAAGATGTGGCCCAACCTCTTCGCCCTGAATAAGGAGGAGCTGGTGGCGCAGATGGACCTGTTCGAGGCCCAGTTCCGCCGCATGCGGGACTATATCCTGAACGACGAAAAGGACAAGCTGCGGGAAATGATGGTGCTGTCCACACAAAGGCGGGAGAAGTTTGACCGGTGAATCAGGCAGTAGGCAGTAGGCAATAGGTAGCGGAGCACCTCAGTGCTGCTTTTTGCGCAAACAACTACCGTAGCACGGCGCATTGCGCCGTCTGGCGGCTCCCCACGATGATTTGCTTTCCTCGGCATGATACCCTATGGAACAAGTTCTCAGCTGCAATCCAGTTATATGAATCTGATACGCCAGACGGCGTGATACGCCGTGCTACGTGATGTAACTTCTCCCTCACAGCGGCACTGAGGTGCCGCGCTACACGACTTAAACGGCGCAAGGCGCCGTGCTACATAAAGAAACAAGAGGTAACGACAATGAACATGGAATTTAAACGGGAACTGCCCAACGCCCGGGTGGTGAAAGAGATGTACCCCGTCTCCGAAACGGCGGCGGCGCGGAAAAAGGAGAACGACGCGGAAATCCAGAAGGTCTTCCGCGGTGAAAGCGACAAATTTGTGCTGGTGATCGGCCCCTGCTCCGCCGACCGTGAGGACGCGGTGCTGGAATACATCGCCCGCCTGGCGGACCTGCGGGAAAAGGTGCAGGACAAGATCGTCATCATCCCCCGCATCTATACCAACAAGCCACGCACCACCGGCGACGGCTACAAGGGCATGCTCCACCAGCCGGACCCCAACGCCAATCCGGATATGCTCAAGGGCGTCATCGCCATCCGCAAGCTGCACCTGCGGGCGCTGGAGGAAACCGGATTTTCCTGCGCGGATGAGATGCTCTATCCGGAAAACCATCCCTACCTGTCAGACGTGCTCTCCTACGTGGCCGTTGGCGCCCGGTCGGTGGAAAACCAGCAGCACCGGCTCACCGCCAGCGGGCTGGATATCCCCGTGGGCATGAAAAACCCCACCGGCGGCGATCTTTCCGTCATGATGAACGCCATCACCGCCGCCCAGCACCCCCACACCTTCGTCTACACCAACTGGGAGGTGACAAGCCGGGGCAACCCCCTGGCCCACGCCATTCTGCGGGGCAGCACCGACCGCAACGGGCAGAACGCCTCCAACTACCACTACGAGGACCTGATGAAGCTGCACGAGCTGTATGAAAAGAGCGGCCTTATGAACCCCGGCGTCATCATCGACACCAACCACGCCAACTCCGGCAAAAAGTGGAACGAGCAGCCCCGCATCGCCAAGGAGATCCTCCACAGTATGCGCTTGTCCCCGGACCTGAAAAAACTGGTCCGCGGCCTGATGATCGAATCCTACCTCGAAGACGGCTGCCAGAAGCCCGCCGAGGGCGTCTACGGCAAATCCATCACCGACCCGTGCCTGGGCTGGGAAAAGACCGAACGCCTGATCCTCGATATCGCGGAGCTGGTGTAAGGATAAGGTATCATAAACTGCCCTTTACAGGGCGGTTTTTTGTTTATCACGGATAAATGTGGGATGCCGCCATCAGGTTTATAGGATTGTCCGGTGATATATCATTCCGTAGGGGAGGCATTCTGACGCCCCGCGTTTGGAAGTAAACAACCTTTCAGCGGTCGCCCTCCGGTAAATGCACGTCTTGGCGCAAAGGGAAAGGATTCCGATGGTGCAACGCGGTGAGGGGCGTCAGGATGCCCCCCTGCGGTTGAGGAATGGATGCAGAAAAAACCATTGGACATATTGTAACCCTATAATTATCCGTGATGAACTATTTTGAGTTTTTTTGTGCATTATTTGTAAACAAACTATTAACATTTCTTTGTCTATATTGCATTTTTTCTCTCTGTTCTATATGATTAAAATGTTGAATTGTCCCATAGGGACAATAGATTTGACCGTTTTTCAACAAATTTATTCAGAAAGGTCAGTGAGCAGATTGAAGAGAACGAAGAGGATCCCCAACAGAAGAAAAGCGTTGTCGCTGTTTCTCACCATTGTGATGGTTGTCACCATGATCCCCATGGTCACCTTCATGAACAAGGAAGAAAACACCGCCAGCGCGTATTCCAGTTATTCAAAACCGTACAGCACGGAGTATTACTATGCCTCCGGCACACAATTTATCTATCAGTTGATCCTTTACTTTTCCTCCAGCAGCAACGGCGATGCCGAAAACTGGTTAAGAAATAACGGCTGGACGCCTTGGGGGCATAACTTTAACGCCGGCGATGGTCACAAAAGTAAGTACATCCATTCCGGTTACAAAACGACGACCGATCCCACGGTTGCCATCAAGGGGATTCTGGTGGCCACCGGTCACCCTGACTCCGTCAGTTACGGTGGGGCGACTTATTACAGAGTCGGCGGCGGCTTCACTACCCAGACGCCTACCGGCGGCGACGGCAGTGTTGACCTGAACAAGGGCAACGGCGGTGACGATCTGTACCTGATGGCCACGGCCGACCGCGCGGCCGGCCCTGCTCTGACCTCTCTCAGCATGGGGCAGAGCGGCAATTCCGGTACCGCGCAGAGCAATCTGACGAACAACGGGTATCGTGTTGTCACAAACCAGAGCGGCGGCGCGCAGGACACCAACGCGGGCGCGGGCGGCGACTACAACTACTGCGGTCAGAAATCCTCCTGCACCACGGTCGATTCCAATACCCTGCGCAGCAAATACGCCGAGCTACTGGCTAAATATAATCAGATAAGTTATTATAATTATCCCAGCACCACAAAAGCGAATATTGAAAACGCTTTGACTACCGCAAGCAACATTCTTTCCGACCTGAACGACGGCTATACCACATCCAGCCAGACTACCATCAACAACGCCGCGAATGCCTGCTCCACACAGAGCGGTTATATGACGCCCAAGGCGCCTGTCATCTCCCGTGCCACCACCGTGCGGGACGGCGTGGCCGGCTATTGGGCCTACGCCTATGTGGATACCAACGGCGGCGCGCCGATCAACCGGGTACAGTTCCCCACCTGGACGAACCTGAACGGTCAGGACGATATCCAGGCGAACTGGGTGACCAACTCCGCCGCCAGCGGCACTTCGGGCAGCTGGACTGTGAACGGCAGCACTTATAACTATCGCTACTATGTGGCGGTCAGCAGCCATAATAATGAATATGTTGGTTACAATACCCACATCTATGCCTACAACAACCTTGGCGCACAAACGTCAAGCAGCGCCAACTTCGGCAGCTTTACCTACCCTGTGAAGTACAACGGCAACGGCGCCACCGGTGGGTCCACCTCCAATCAGACCGTCAACTATGGCGCGCAGACGCAGATCAATAACAATGGTTTCACTCGCGCTTATACGATCAACTATAACGGCAACGGCGGCACCGCGGCCAAAACCAGCGATACGGAGACCTGGACCTTCAACGGATGGGCCGGTTCCACCACCACGCCCGGCTACCTTATCAACAACGCCGGCGAAAAGAGCGGCACGGGCGGCGCGAACGGCTACACGGATTTCGCCCAGTGGACCATTGCAAACCCGTTCTACGCGGGCGAGGAATACACGCTGGAATTTGACGCCTACGGCACCGGTACGCTGATCAACTATTTCTACGGCGCGTCCGGATATCTGAATGTTGCGAAGTCTGTCAGCTCCAACGGCAGGACCTCTACCGGCGGGGACGGCAATATTACCGCCACCATGACCGGCAGCTGGGTCCATTATAAGATCGTGTGGACGCTGGGCTCTTCCGGCAACGGTTCAGTCAACAAGTACGTGCTGTTCCGCGCACAACAGGGCACAAGCAACGTGATCCACGCCAAGAATATCAAATTCTATCAGAGCAAGTTCGTCAACAATTCCCGGATGCTTAACCTTTCCACCAGCGGCGATTACAACATGACGGCGCAGTGGACGGCAGGCAAAGAGACCATGCCCAACGCTACCCGCAGCGGCTGGACCTTCCTCGGCTGGAACACGTCGAACAGCGCCACCACTTCAGCTTATAATTATAATACCACCCAGACCTTCAGCGCCAACAAGATGCTGTACGCCATCTGGAGCAGGTCCATCACCAACACCTATCACTGGTACAAGGCGGACTGTGCCACCGACGCCACCAAGACGTCCAGCGGTACTGCATACAACGCTGCCACCACGCTGGCGCTGACCTCGCCCAAGACCACGGACGTGGTGACCGGTCTCTCCAAGAACGACAAGACCTGGACCCTGAAGGGCTGGGCGGAGCAGAGCGCCGCTACCTGGGGCGGCCAGAGCGAGACGGCGGCCGTCGGCTTTAACGCCTCCCACAACGTGGCTACCACTTCCTCCGCGCATACCTTCATGCCCGTCTACTCCCACGATACCACCAAGTTCTACGCCAACTTCAACTACTACGTAGACGACGCTACGGCTTACAGCAAGAAGACGATGGATAAGACCGTGGGAGGCGACGCAACCACCGGCGCGATGCCCATAGCGGCCGTTACCGCAGATGGCGCGAATAACTCCATCAAGCGCACATATTCCAACGACGGCCGTATCTACGAGCTGCAGGGCTGGTCCCAGACGGAGGGCGCCGCAGAGGCTGAGATCGCATACAACGCTTCCACCGTCACGCTGACGGTGCCCGGCGGCGTCAACCACGTGCCGCAGGCGTCCGATACGCCCAACATGACGCCTATTGAGCTGTACCCTGTGTATAAGCATATCGGCACCACGATCTACGCGCGCTTTAACTACTACGACGCGTCCGGCAATCTGCAGCAAAAGACCGTGTCCGGTTCCGCTGCCGGTACCAACACCACCGGAACCGTGACCTTCCCGGATGCTTCACTGGTCAACACAACTTACACGGCTGACGGCGTCACCTACACGCTGGTGGGATGGAGCGCCGCTAACGACAGCGAAGCCTGCAATTCGTTTAACTATGAGGTGACGCTGGATGTGCTGCCTCACCCTGCAACCGATTACTATACCTTCTATCCGGTGTATAAGTGCACCACTACGGCCAGGTATTACACCTATACCTCCGCCGGCGCTCTGACGTCCTCCACCCAGGCCACTGCACTGCTGAAGACAGATACCTTTACCCCCGCTACGGCAGATGTGGCAGTGCCGCAGACAGGCTTCAACAAGACCATCACGCTGGACGGCAGAACCTTTACCTTCTGCGGCTGGCGGACGGATACGACCACCAACGCCGACGCGACGGTGGCGACGACGGTGACCGCGCAGAGCCACGCCGTCAGAGACGCGGAATACGTCTATTACGCAATTTACAAAAATGACGCCCTGACGCTAAGCTATGACGCGGCCCACGACGGCGTTACGGCGACGCCCGTGCCCGCTTCTCAGACCGGCGTCCAGTATATCAGCACCGCCACCGGCAACGCCGATATCAACAACGTGGCGGAGGTGACCTTTGACGTCAATCCGGATAATGTGATCCCCGCCAAGGAGGGTTACACCTTCATCGGCTGGGGCAACGTGGATTCCGAGGAGGAGACCTTCGACTACGCCCCCACCGGCGCCACCCTGCAGACCCGCATCGACAAGTCTCTCTTCGCCCGTTTCCGCGTCAACGACATGAACGTCACCTTCGTGTACTATGACGGCGCCGACCTGGAAGGCGATTATAAACACGAAACAAAGACCGTTTCCTACGACGATCTGCAGCGCGACGATTCCGCTTCGAACAGCAGATACGTGGTCACCGCCCCCACGGTGAAGCTGGTGGGCGCGGACAACGTCATCAACATGACGAATATCGTCCATGCCAACGACAAATATCACTACGTCTTCCAGAAATGGGAGCGCTCTGACGGCAAGGGCATCCATACCGCCTCCGTCAACGGCATTGATTACACCGTCACCTACAAAAACGTGGTGGATGACATCACCGTTCAGGGTATTTACGACGCCTTCCCGCACCACTATGCGACGCTGACGAGCGCCGAGGTACAGGCGCTTCCCGCCAAATTCAATCCCGACGGCGATACCACAGCCGCCAAGGACGCCACCTGCACCAAGGACGGTTATCAGTACCTGAAATGCACCGACTGCGGCCACGTTTACAAACAGATCATTTCCAAGCTCGATCACAAGAATGAAAGCGGCGTGCCCGTGGTCACCTACAGCGGCTACAAAGCGCCCACCTGCACGGCGACCGGTAAGTACGCCACCGCCGTCTGCGCCCTCTGCGGCGACCTTGTCAAAACCGAGGACGGCTCCCGCGCAAGATACTACGGCATCGAGGGCAACGCCTACGTGGAAGCGGATTCCGCCGACGGCGTGATCCCGGCCATGGGCCACAAGTATGAGTTCAGAGAGACGGTCGCCCCCACCTGCACGGAGAAGGGCTATGACCTGTACGTCTGCGCCAACAACGCGACCCATACGGAAAAGCGCAACGAAGTTGCCGAAACGAATCATACCGAAGTGACCACCCCCGGCACTCCCGCTACCTGCACCGAGCCCGGCAGATCCGACGGCGTCGTCTGCTCCGTCTGCAACCGTGTGATCGCGGCGTCCTACACGATCCCCGCCACCGGCCACAACATGGTCAAAACCGCGGCGAAGGCGGCGACCTGCACCGAAGACGGCAACGTTGAGTACTACACCTGTACCAACTGCGGCAAGCTGTTTGCCGATAAGAACGGCGCTGCGGAGCTGACGGCGGAAGCCGCCGTGATCGCCGCCCTGGGCCACAATTACGTGGAAACCCCCGCGGAAGAAGCCACCTGCACCAAGGCCGGCCATACGGCAGGCAAGGTCTGCTCCCGCTGCGGCGAGATCGCCCCGGGCAGCACGGCCTCCGAAACCCAGCCCGCCCTCGGCCATGACCTGGACGAAGGCACGCATACGGATTCCGACAAGCCCTGCCAGACCCCCGGCTATACCACTTACGCCTGCCGGCGCGAAGGCTGCGATTACACGGAAGTCGTGAACGACGAACTGGCGCCGCATACTGAAAAGACCCTGCCCGACCAGCCCGCCACCTGCACGGCCATGGGTAAATCCTCCTATAAGATCTGCGAGGTCTGCGGAAAGACCCTCACCAACTATAAGTGGCTGCCCATGAAGGCCCACACCTACACCGTCGTTCAGACGGCTGAAACGCCCGCCACCTGCGAGACCGCCGGCACCTCCGCTGTAATGAAGTGCGCCAACTGCGACGCCGTCGTCGGCGGCGATGAGATCGCGGCCCTCGGTCACAACTACAGCGCCTGGATCGTCACCGAAGCCACCTGTGAGACTGACGGCGCCAGGACCAAATACTGCAAGCGCTGCGGCGCCACGGTCACCGAAACCATCCCGGCCTCCGGCCATACCCCGAAGGACGTGGCGGAAGTACCCGCCACCTGCTCCGCGGAAGGCGTTGCCGCCGGTAAGATCTGCGAAATCTGCGGCGACGTGCTGGAAGGCTGCGAAGCGATCCCGATGCTGCCTCACGCCATGGGCGAGCCCGCCATCGTGAGAGAGCCCACCTGCGCGCAGGAAGGCCTTGAAATCACCACTTGCGCCAACTGCGACTATCAGGTCATTGAGAAGATCGAAAAGCTTCCTCACACGGAAAAAACCGTGGAAGAGGCCGTGGCCCCCACCTGCAACACCGCCGGAACCAAGGCGAAGATCGTGTGTGAAGTCTGCGGCGAGCTGATCCAGGCCCCCACCGTCGTGGCAAAGCTGGATCACGTCTGGCAAACCATCCCGGCCGTGGCCCCCACCTGCGCCGCAAAGGGCACGACCGCCTATGAGAAGTGCGTCAACTGCGGAATCAACCTGACCGAACCGAGAGACGTGCCCGCAAAGGGACACGTATGGGGCGAGTGGCAGCTGGTCAAAGCGGCCACCTGCCTGGAGGACGGCTCCAGAGTGCGTTACTGCACCGTAGAAGGCTGCGAAGCCGGAAGCGCTGTTGTGGATGCCGACCAGACGAAAACACTTGATAAGCTCGGGCACAATATGACCAGAGTGGCTGCCAAGGCGCCCACCTGCGGCGTTGCCGGCAACCCCGAATACTACGTCTGCTCCCGCTGCAGCGACGTCTACTACGCCGACGCCGCCGGCCTTGAGAAGTACACGGCGGAGGAGATCGTGATTCCCGCGCTGACCCACAACTGGAGCGTTCTCTCCGTTACCGAGCCCACCTGCACGGAAGCCGGCTTTACAACGGTCAAATGCGCCAACTGCAACGAAACGAAAAAGATTGATGAAGTGCCCGCCAACGGCCACCGTGGCGGCACGGCGACCTGTCAGGCCAAAGCCGTCTGCGAGGTCTGCGGCGAATCCTACGGCGAACTCGGCGAGCATCAGTACGTGACCATGGTCGACGAGGGCGACTGTCAGCGCAACGGCGTTTCCGTCAAGCTCTGCACGGTCTGCGGCGATGGAACGACCACCGAACTGCCTCTTGGCACGCACAAGCCGGAATACATCGTTCTTACCGCGCCTACCTGCACTGAAACCGGCACCGCGCAGTGGATCTGCAAGGTCTGCGACGAAGTGATCGAGCAGGACACGCTGGAAGCCATCGGCCATCACGATGAAAACGGCGACGGAAAATGTGACGCCTGCGGCATGGACCTCAATTCTTCGACCGACGATCCCGACAACGGTACAACCACCGGCATCTGCGAGAAGTGCGGCAGAAACCATGTTGGCAAGACCGGCGGCTTCTTCGGCTATGACGGCTTCGTCTGCAAGCTGATCTCCTTCTTCCGCATGATCAAGAATCTGTTCAGCAAATAAAGCCGATCAACCGGCGGATTGCTGAAACATTCGATACGTTCAATTTAAGCTGCTCCTCCGGATTCGTACCGGGGGAGCAGTTTTGTCAGACTTGGGTTTGTCTTTTTTCGATTTTGTGTGTTGAGTTTTTGTTTCCGGTGTGTTACACTATACTATGAATAATTATTTCTGATGGGATAGAAATGAAAAAAAAGATTTATTTCACACAGGTAGGATTCGACTTTGGCGGTTCCGTGTATCTGCCCTATGCGGCGGGTACGATGATTTCCTATGCCTTGGCGCAGGAGGATCTTGCGGCGGAATACGAATTTCCGACGATTGTTTTTCGTCGGGAGAAGATCGCGGCGGTGATGGATAAAATTGAAAACCCGTATATCGCGGCTTTTTCGTGCAGCGTATGGAATATGGAATTCAACAAAACCATTGCGGCGCGGATCAAGGAACAATACCCAGATTGCTTAGTGGTTTTTGGCGGTCATTCGATCCGTGAAGACTCCCCAAAGCTGCTGGAGGAAGAGCCGTATGTCGATATCCTGATGTACGGGGAAGGAGAGCAGACGTTTGTCAATCTGCTGCGTGCCCTGCCCACCGGCGACCTGAGCGGCGTTCCCAATATTGCTTTCCGGCAGGGGGGAACGATCCATCTGACGGAACGGGCGTATTATTATGATCTTGCGAAGTATCCCTCCCCCTATTGCAGCGGCGTTCTTGACGCAATTGTCGACGCGGAGCCGGAGACGGATTTCCTTGCCGTTCTGGAAACGACCCGGGGCTGCCCCTATTCCTGCGCCTACTGCGACTGGTGCGCGGGGCACAAAATGCGGTTCTTCCCCATGGAAAAAGTGTTGGATGAGATCCGTTGGCTGGCGGAGCACCGGGTGGAATATATCTTCTGCGGCGACTCCAACTTCGGTATGTTCGACCGGGACGTGGAGATCGCCAAAGCGCTGGTGGAAACCAAACGGCAATACGGTTATCCCAAGGTTTTCCGCCCCTGTTATGAAAAAAACAGCGCGGACCGGGTGTTTGAAATCTGCCGGATCCTCAACTCCGAGGGGATGGACAAGGGCGCGACCATGGCCTATCAGACGCTCTCCCCGGAGGCGCTGAAAAATATCGGCAGAAAGAATCTGACGCTGGAGCACTTTTCCGATCTGGTCCGCCGCTACAATGAGGCGGGCATCCCCTGTTACTCTGAACTGATTCTCGGTCTGCCGGGGGAGACGAAGGAGAGCTTCTGCCGGGGTATCTGCCGTTTGTTGGAGAGCGGCCAGCACAACTCCCTGAGCGTTTACCACTGCGAGATGCTGCCAAACTCCGACATGTCGGATCCGGACTTTGTGCAAAAACACGGCATTGAAGTAATCAAAGTACCGTTTAATCATATTCACAGCGCGATCAATCAGAGTGAAGAGATACAGGAATATTCCTACCTCGTCCGGGCAACCAACACCATGAACCGGGACGACTGGGTGGGCGCCAATCTGTTCTCCGTCTGTATTCAGTGTTTCCACAGCCTCGGGCTGCTGCGGTGCTTTTCCATGTATCTGACGGCGGAGGGAATCGTCAGCTATTACGATTTCTTCCGGGACCTGCTGGAATATATTATGGTTTCGGACGGAAAAATCGGCTCTCTCTGGCGTTCCTTCCGAACAAAATATGAGAACTCTTTGACCGGCGACTGGAATTATCACCGTGACATTTTCGGGAACGTAACGTGGTTCTTTGAAGAGGGCGCCTTCTTGGAGTGTGTCTGTGATTTTGACGGTTTCTTTGCAGAGCTTGTTCCGTTTTTGCGCCGGTTTCCCATCAAACAGGATCTGTACGAAGAACTGGAGAGGTATCAGCGTACAATCGTGCGAAAGCCTCACGACAAAGAAACAACCTCGCAGTTTCGTTATGATTTTTATTCCTATTTTGAGAGGATTACCGACGGAGAAAGCGCGCTGCTGGAGCGGAAAGACATTGTGGTGACGGTCTGTCCGAATAAGGAATATGACGACGTTGCCGAATATGCCCGGGAAACGGTTTGGTATGGCCGACGTAAAGGCGCAACTGTTTACCGGGGAAAGGAATTGTCGGTGCAGGGTTCTGATCTGTAGTATGAACAATGGCATGAGGAAAGCTCTTGTCAGGTTTTCTGTTCATGACAATTCCTGAAAAGAAAAAAGGAAAGGACATCGTTATGGAACCGATCCCCATGTATGATTTTCCAAGAGAATACGCGATCAACCGGGAGAGTTATCTCGCCCTGTTCGATACCGTCTGCCGGACGGGACAGTTCTCCGACGGGCAGTTTTCCCATGCGTTTGAGCGGGATTTCGCGGCCTATACGGGCGCGCCCTTCGCCGCCTCCGTCAGCAACGGGACCGGCGCGCTGGTGCTGTCCCTCCGCGCCCTCGGGATCGGCCCCGGGGATGAGGTGATCGTCCCCTCCGCGACTTTTACAGCCACCCCCGGCGCGGTGCTGATGTGCGGCGCGAAGCCGGTGTTTGCGGATATCGAGCCGGACACCTGGCAGATCTCCGTGGCCGACGCGGAGAAACGGATCAACAAGAAAACGAAGGCCGTGATCGGCGTGCACCTCTACGGCGGCATGTTCGACGTGGAGGCGATGCGGCGCCTTTGCGACGCGTACGGCCTCCCCTTTATCGAGGATACCGCCCAGGCGGTCGGGTCGGAATGGAAGGGGCGGAAGGCCGGTACCTTCGGCAAAACCGGCTGTTTCAGCTTTTATCCCACCAAAAACCTGGGCGCCTTCGGCGAGGCGGGCTGTGTCGTCAGCGGGGATGAATCGCTGATTGCCCGGATCAACGCCCTGAAAGCGCATGACAGCCGCGACGGCTCGTTCCGTGAGCTGGGCTATAATATGCGCATGGACGGGCTGCAGGGCGCGGTGCTTTCTTTTAAATTGAAACAGCTTGACGCCTTCACGGAACGGAAAAACGCCATCGCATCACTTTACCGGGAGAGTGTGAAGGAATCCGGGCGGCTGGTCTGTCAGTATGCGCCGCCCCACGTCAGGCATTCCTATCACCTGTTCGTGCTGAAAACGGACGACCGGGAACGGTTTATCGCCGCTATGACGGAAAAGGGGATCGGGACCGGCGTACAGTACCGGACGCCCTGCCACCGGCAGAAGGTGTTTACGGACGCCGTGGGCGAAACGTCGCTGCCCGTGACGGAGGAACTGATGGCAAAATGCGTCTCCGTGCCCACGTATCCGTATCTCACGGATGAGGAGATCGCTTACGTCGCCGAACAGTTGAAACGGTACGCCCGGTGAACCGGATCATTTTCTGCTCCGGTGATGGGATCAGTTTGGCGATGACGTCGGTGTGTATCGGATTACAGCGGCTGCGGAGATGATAAAATGAAAAAAAACAATTCTCATTCGCAAAGAAAACTGCGCATGCTGGCGGTCAGGAATCTCCTGATCGTGTTTGTTTCTCTGTGCGCTTTGATGGGCGTTGCGGAATTGGTACTGAATCTGCAGCTTCTTTCCGCGGGAGATGCGGATAACGAAAACGCGGTGCTGATGAGCTATGAAAAAACGCCGGTGCCCGCCCTGCTGACCACGGAGGAAAACTACGTTTACGCGAAACAGTTTTTCAGCAATCCGGACGATTATGACAGATTTGTGGAGGAAGAAGCCCCTTCCGCATTGCGCTATCCTTATATTGATAATCTGAAAACCACCGCGGACTATGACGACGATACGATCGATATCCTGGTCCTCGGCGATTCTTTTACCTGGGGCGAGGCTTCTCTCAACCGCAACGAGCTGTTCTGGCGACAGCTGGAGCGGATGCTGCGCGCGCAGGGATATAACGTGCGGGTCTCTGCGGTCGCGGCGGAGGGCGCCACCGGCTATGAAGAACTCCATTGGCTGGTGGACGGTGCGGCGGAGGATTTCTCCGCCGACCTGGTGATCTTCGGCTATGTGTTCAACGACGCCATGCGACCAGGCAACGGCTTCGGCGCGATGCCGCAGCGGCTGGTGATCCCGTCTCTTACCTGGCTGGAAAAGACGCTGCCGCGGTTCGCCCAGAAGGTTTACGCCTATGTGGACGCCAAAACGCTTTATACCAAAAAATACGGCGACCGTTATAAGGATTCCTATATTTCCGTGCTGGACGACGATCTGACGCCCTATTATCGGGAGCATTTTGTGGAGCCGCTGGCGGCGTATTCAAAAGAACGTGATCTGCCCGCTGTGGTGGTGACGCTGCCCAACGAAACCAACAGCCTGCTGCTGGAAGAGCTTTATCGTCCGCTGGAGGATATTTTCGAAGGTACGGGCATTGGATATTACAACAGCTGCGAAGCGTTCAAAAAACAATACGGATCCAATCAGCACAAAAAAAATATTACGGTGAACGCCATGAACGTCCATCCCGGCAGCGCCGCGCACCGGTTCTACGCGGAATATATCTGCGACTTTTTGCTGCGGGATTACGCGGACGTTCTTGGGCAGCCGAGCGGAACCGATCTCAACAGCCGGATCGTTTCCGTCAACGACCGTATGCCGGGGGATATTGATCTGCGGACCGTTTCCGAAAGTGAAACCGGATCCGTCTGTACGTTCGTTTACCCCGACGTTGCCGTCCCGCGTTATATGTATGAAGTTGAGATTGCGCCCTATTGCCTGCGCAATCCGATCAAAGAGGGCTATATCAAGCTTTCGTTTGAAAATCCCGTCAATCTGTCCGAGGTTCGCATTGAAGGCGAAGCCGGACAGCAGGTCAGCCTGTGGTATACGACGGTGAATGAAAAGCTTGGTTATGACGACAATACCGTAACGCCGTGGGAGGCGACGCCGGAGGCTCCCTTCGTCTGGCGGTCGGAAAAAGAGGAACAGGTCACCTCGCTGTGTATCCATGCGGAGCGGCCCGGATTGCTGACGGTCACCGTTACGGGAAAGGTGGAGGCTTGAAGGATGGAACAGTATATTCTCGGTATTTCCGCCCTTTACCATAACGCCGCCGCCGCGCTGACCTGCGACGGGGAGATTGTTGCTGCCGCAGAGGAGGAGCGGTTTACCCGCAAAAAGGGCGACGCCTCTTTCCCCATCAACGCGATCAAATTTTGTCTGGACTCCGCCGGCCTGATGCCGGAGGAGCTTTCCGCGGTGGCGTTCTATGAAAACGTCACCACCAAATTCGAGCGGATCCAGACCGGTATTTTCCTCAACGTTCCAAAGAGCCTGCCGCAGTTCCTCACCGCCATGCCGGATTGGGTAACCAATAAACTGTGGATCGAAAACAAAATCCGGAAAGAGCTGGGCTGGCACGGGCCGTTTTATTACGTGCCGCATCACCTGGCGCACGCGGCATCCGCCTATTATCCCTCTCCCTTTGACGACGCCGCCATCCTCACGGTGGATGGGGTCGGGGAGTGGTCTTCCCTTACATGGGGAACCGGCGAGAGCGGCAATATCGCCATCAGGGAGTCACTGGATTATCCGAACTCCCTCGGGCTGCTGTATTCCGCTTTTACGCTGTATACCGGGTTCAAAATCAACAACGGCGAGTATAAGATGATGGGGCTGGCCCCTTACGGCGAGCCCGTCTATGCAGATCTGATCAAAAAAGAGCTGGTCCGGATCGCGCCGGACGGCAGCTTTCTGTTGAATCAGAACTATTTTTCCTATACCTACGGATTGAAGACCTTCCGCCCGGAATTTGAAGCGCTGTTCTGCAGAAAGATGCGCGCCAAAACGGAACCCATCGAGTCTTTCCATGCGGACGTGTCCGCCAGCATCCAGCAGGTGACGAACGAGATCCTGCTGTTGACGGCGCGGCACGTGCGGGAAAAAACCGGCAAACGGCGTCTTGTGATGGCGGGTGGCGTGGCGCTGAACGTTACCGCCAACGGGTTGTTGCGTCAAAGCCGGATCTTTGACGATATCTGGATCCAGCCGGCCGCCGGAGACGCGGGCGGCGCGGTTGGCGCGGCGCTTTCCACGTATTATTCCACTGCCAAGGCGGAAAAACAGGCGTCCGCAAAAGACGGGATGAAGGGCTCTCTGCTGGGTTACCGGATCCCGGATACGAGCAAGGCGGACGACGAAGCGCTCCGGGCGCTTGGTGCCAAATGGACGACCATGTCCCGCAAAGCTTTGCAGGAAAAGGCGGCAAAGCTGCTGGCGGAAGGAAAGATCGTCGGCGTGGCCTGCGGCAGCGCGGAATTCGGCCCCCGGGCGCTGGGGAACCGCTCCATTCTGGCGGACGCCAGAGACCCCGCCATGCTGCAGCGGCTGAACAAAAAAATCAAATTCCGCGAGGGCTTCCGGCCGTTCGCCCCCATCGTCCTTGAAGAGGACGCAAAGGATTACTTTGAGATAGAGGGCACATCGCCCTATATGCTTTTCACCTTCCCTGTCCGGCCGTCACGCAGGCTGCCCGTGGAGCGGGCGGAGCGGGTGGAGGATACCGCATCGCTGGCCCGTTCGGATATCCCGTCGGTGACCCACGTCGATTATTCCGCCCGGATCCAGACGGTGAACGGGGAGGATGATCGTTTTGTGTACGGTGTTTTGCAGGCATTCAAACGGCTGACCGGTTACGGGATCCTGATCAACACCTCCTTCAATACGAACAACGAGCCCATCGTCAATACGGCTGTGGATGCGTATCGCTGTTTTATGCGCTCGCAGATCGATTACCTGATTGTTGGCGGCAGATTTTTTGAAAAATCGGCCCAAACGGCCGAGGCGCCGAAGGGAGGCTGGTGAATCGATGAAAAAGCAAAAACAAAGCTCCTCCGGATTCGCTTCTTTTTCTGAATACTATGACGAGCGGAAGCTGCGAAAGGAGGTCGGAACGACGGGATTGTTCCTGTGCCTGTTCTGTGTGGTGCTGGCCGCCGTCTTTTTTGTACGGGGATTGGCTGCCGTTGGGGTGCAGGAGGTGTTGTCCTACGCGGCAACTGGCTTCTTTTTGCTGATTCTTGTGATCTATCTGCTGTTTCCCGCGTCGTTGTTCCGTTTTTTTTGGAAGCTGCGTCCCGTGACGGATTGCATCGGGAAGTACCTGCTCCGCCTGATTCTTCTTCCCGTTTATCTGGTATTGTGTCTGTTCAGCCTGCCGTTCGTGGGCCGGCAACGGAAAAAATATCAGTTCGCCTCCTGGAAGGAGCCGGCTGCTTCTGCGGACACCTATTATTCCGCAGATACACAGAACGTTTTCCGGAACAGTTCCTCCGGACGGTTCCGGTTCCTGACCTCTCTGCTGGGCGTCATGGCGGAAAAACGGCAGTTTTTCCTTTTCCCGGTTTTTCTTGTGCTGCTGCTGTTGGGCCTCTTCTTCTATTTTATCTCCTCCAGCAGTATTCTCGGTTTTGTTTATACGCTTTTCTGACAAGAAGGTTTTTCGATCATGCTTTTATCAAAGGAAAACGGATACGCGATCAAGCTGCGCCGGGCGACGGAGAAGATTCCGTCCGGGCTGCGTCGGCATATCCCGGCGCTTTGTATCTTTTTGTTCCTGCTGTTTTACGGTCTGGTGATCGTACGTCGCTGCGACCCGCCGGAAGTGAGCATCTTTGAATATTATTTTTACGCAGTGGATTTCAGCATGGGCTTTGTGGGCCGGTTCCTGATAGGGGCCGTTTTCAATTTGTTCGTCAAAGAACCTACGCCCGCTGCAGCCACGGTTTATGTGTGCGTGCTGTTGCTGTTGTTTTGCGCGGCGCTTAGTTTTCTGCTGGAACGTTTCTGGCTGGCGCTGCCGGAGAACGGCCGCGGCATCGGGCTTTGTCTGCTGGCGTTTTACCTGACCGGGCCTGCCGCTTTCAGTATCTATTTCTTTCAGTTTGGCATGCTGGATACCCACTGGCTGTTGTTGGCGCTTCCCTTTGTGGTGCTGCTTCAGCATAAAAAAACGCAGTGGCTGCTGCCGCTGCTGTTTGTTCCTATGGTGATGATCCAATATGCCTCCCTGTTCAACTGGGTGCTGTTCGGCGGGTTGCTGATTCTTTATGAACTGACCCTTGCGACGGAAAAGGCGGACCGCCGCCGCTTGATTGCGCTGTTTCTGGCGAGCGTAACGCTGGCCTCCGGCACCTTTTTTTATTTTGAAATCAACGAAAAAAAGAACGTCGTCTATACTGTGGACGAATTTAACGAGATCCTGACCGAACGCGGTGTGGAGATGCTCTATTATTTCGACCATATGCTCTACGACGATTTCCTGCACGACACGCCGGCATTGGAAGAGCAATATGCGTACTATAAGGAGATTGATTTTATCGACCACTTCCCGAACATGTCGGATAACGTGTTCAAGAGGACGGTCAACGAGCTGTCTTATATGCTCCGTACCCACGTCGGCTATTACCCGCAGAACAACTGGTACGGGCTGAAAAAGACGGTGGGGCAGATGCTGCTGCTCACTGTGATCTTATCCCCCATGCTTGTGCTGTTCTATACCGTTTTCCACAGAAAATACAGGGCGGCCAAGGGGCGTTTCCTGTCGCGGTTCACCTATTTCTGCATGATGGCGCTGTATCCGGTCAGCGCCGTTGCCATCATCCCCATTTCCTCCGATTCGGTGAGGTGGATCGGACAGGGATTCCTGGTACTGTTCTCTCTGATATTATATATGGTCTATAAAGAAAATGAAGCGGTCCTCGGTATTTTGTCGGAAAAACTCGCGCACATCCCGCCGCCCGCAGCCGCGCTGTATTACGGTATCTGGTTCTTTACCGTGCTCAACCCATACGTGTGAGAAAGGGAAAAAAGATGGAAAAACAGGTTTACAGCAAAAAGACTGTCACGCTCTGCGGCGTCTGCCTTTTTATCATTGCGTCTGCTGCATTTTTTTCCATGAGCGCGTTTACAAGGCCGGTATTTGGAAATAACTGGCAATGGCAGCTTTCCTTTGCCGTGCTGGCGGTGTGTCTGATTCTATCCGCAGCTGTTAAGCGTTCGTTGATTTCGCTGTGTCTTGCCGCAGTGGTCACGGCGGCAATGTGGGCCGTTACGCCGTTTTACGGTGGGCTGTTTCTGCCTGTTTCTCTGCAGGCGGTTCTGTGGGAAGCGGCAAGGGAAGAAAGAAAAGAAAGCGGCCCGGTTTTTGTTGTCGCTTTGTTGGCGGTTTCGTTTACGGTGCCTTTGCATCTTCGGTTGTGGAAATTTTTGACGTTTAACGCACCGAGCAGCAGCGACCCTGTCGGTGAAGCCTACGCGTGTTTTGTCGGGCTGATTCTTCTGCTGGCGATTTGGACCGTGCTGCTTATCAGGGCGCTTCGCCGTGCAAAAAGCGAAAAAAAAGCGCCAGCGAAAAAACGCGGACGCCATTCCAAACCATCGACCGGAGAAAAGCTTTTTCCGGTAGTATATGCCGTTTGTGTATTCAACACGGCGTTTTCCGTGGCGCACTGTTTTCAGTTTTTTTCCGGTGAATACGTGAAAACAATGCTTTTTGCCAACTGGTTGTTTTTCTTCTACCTGTTGTATCGGTGCGAGTTGTTTCCCTGTGTATGGCAGCAAAACGCATAATGGGAATGTGTCATACGTCCGTTATGGGGAAATTGTACATGCCGAACAGCACAAACAGGCCGCATAAATCAATCAGCAACGCATACGGCGCAGTCCAATCATTTGAAAGACAAGCGTAGGCATAAAACAGAGCGGCGCTTGTAAAAAAAAGCAGCGTCAACACGGTTGAAATGAAAAAGAACGAATCGCGGGAAAGCGCCTTTGCTTTTCCGCTCTTTTTCTTTTTGTGTTTTGCCTGCGCTTCTTTTTTGTCGTTATTCGTTTTCCGCATTGTCAGAATACTGACGGCAAACAGACAAAAAAGGAGTCCCAAAGGCCAAAAACCGAATAGTTGACTGTTGTGAGAGGGCGAAAAGAATTGAAAGGAAAAACCGAAGGGATGGATACACGTAATGAGAAAAATGATCACGCCAATCAGCAGCGCGGATAAAACGAGGGAGAACAGCCGAAACAGGTTGACTTGACGTTCATTCTTTGCCAAAAAACGCAGCAGCAGGAGCCATAGCAGCGCCGGGAGAAAAACGGCGCAGAAGAAAAGAATGAAAGAAGAGGCGAACACGCACACCAGTGCCGCGCCGCCGACCGTGACAGCCAGGGGGATCCATGGTCTTTCCATTGTAAAAATGCCCGCAACAGCGCCAAAGAAAACAAGGCAGCAAGCGGAAAACTGCCAAAACGCAGGTTCCCGGAACAGCGACTCCCCTTGGTTCTGAAATAAACAGACGGCGACGGATAATAAAAACGCCAGGGCGGCGCTTGTCCGCCACGCGCTTTTTTTACTGTTTCGCAGCGATAAGAGTAAATCCATTTTCGCACCTCCTTGCTTGTCAGGAATAGGGATCCATTGAAATCAGCGCGTAGACCAATCCGTAGACGGCAAGCGGCGGAATCCCGATGCGGGAAAAGAGTCGTTTTGCTTTTTGAAAGCCGTCCCGCCAATCAAAATAAAGTACCGCAAACGTACAGATGAACAGACCAATAACCGCGTGCGCCATCCAGCGGAAGTTATCGGAGGAAAAAAGGAAGCCCGATGCGGAGGTGCCGAAGCACAGCCAACGCATGACGATAATGACCAGCCGTTTCTCTTTATTGCCCCTTTTCTGGCGAAAATAGGAAATAAGAAGAGAAAACAGCAGCGTGACCACGGGGATCTCTAATAAAACAAGGAACCACAGTCTGCTGTATTCCTGTGAAAAGGAAATGGCGCCCCAGGCATAATACAGGATCCATTGCACAAACCGGATGATGCCGGTGGAATCAGGATCTACCGAATATCGCGCGTAATCATGGACCGGCGTGGCAATGCTGCTGTCTGTCATCCGGTACAGGGTGCTGTCCAGATATTCCGGGAAGGTAACGCCGCGGGACCGCAGAATCTCATTGAACTCCTCCACGGGATACACCGCGTTTTCACTTTCGAATTGGATAAAATAACCGGAAAGCCCCACCGTAATCAAGCAGCAGACCGCAAACAAGGCGTAATACTGTCTTTTCTCGGTTTTATCGGTTGCTTTTGCCGCAAAGAACAGCAACAGTACCAGCAGTACCGCGGCATAGCAAACCAGCGCAGCGAAATGGATGAAAATCATGCCGATCAAACAGAGCGGCAGCAGCCATCTCAGCCGTTTTTTTGGCAGCAACAGCAAGCCGACCGCAAAAAAGAGAATCCAATACAGATCCAGCATTCCGAATTCCCGGGTGAGGATGCCGAAGGTAAACGGCCCGGATAAAAAGAAAAACATCAATATGAGACAGGCCTTTTTCTCTTTGGGCCCTGCCGCGGCGAAAAACCGCTCCATAAAAAAGGCAATTGCTGCCAGCAGAAGCAGAAAGAATACTGTTACATACGCACTGACCGGTTTATATTCATAATTCCCTATCAGCGCACCGTATATCGCACCGGGCAGAATGCGGGAACAGAAGCCCATGGAGTAATCCATCACATACAGTGAGTAGGTGACGGGGTTCACACTCCAATGAGCGCCGTTGTTGATATAGAGCCAATGGTACAAAACCAGGAACAAAAAACAGGCCAATCCGATTTTATGCCGCTTTAGCCGGCGTAAAACAACATTTCCCGTTGCGTGCAATTTTCCTGTACCTCCTTTGTAGTGTTTTTTTTATACGTTATAAAAACCATCGTGTTACATGGAGGATGTATCCTGCTTCTCCCTGCGTCATCTCATACTCACAGATTTGCTTATAAAAGGTGAGTTTCTCTTTTGCCCATGCTGTTTTCACAGGGTCGTCCAAATAGTTCTCGAATGTGTAATTATCGTACAGTGGGATGTAAATGTACTCAGGGCGCCTTTCCGGGAGAAGCTCCCAGTAACGAACCGCACGGGTTTCACTATCCATCTCCACATACCAGGTGTCATAACAGCCGAAGGGAAGATCTGCGTATAGGTAACAGAAAGCAAATAGTTCTGAAACATAAAACGGGCCGGTGCAATCTGCCTTGATTTCATCGATGTCTTTCAAAATGAAGTTATAGATCTCCTTGATGTGCGCGGTGGTATGGATGCCTTTGAAGGGGCCGTGATCAACAACGGCGGAGAGAGATTCCTTTTTTGTTGGGTTGGCGTAATGCTCAACAATCTGATAAAAACCTAATGCATAGACTCCGTAGCTTTCCCATGCAAAAAAGCAAATCAGGCAAACGGCCGCAATGGCAGAGCTGAGTTTTTTTCTGTGATATTTCTGATGTTCTTCTGTGTTTTTTTCAGAACAACGCTGTTCCGCGCGGATTTCTTTTAACACAGTGAAAAACATCGGTATCAGCTCGAAACAGGCAATGACACCGCAAAAACCGATTACGTGTTCAGACACGGTATCTATCAGCACGCTTGAAACAGCGCTTACCAACCAGACGCAAAACAGGCGTGGTTTTTTTTGTTCGCAAAGCAAATAACAGTTCAGTCCGAGAAAAAAAACAGGCGCGGAATGGTAATTATAGTAATAAAGGTATGTGGGTGTATATGATTTTGACAACATCGGTATGCGGAGAATGATGAAGGCAGCGCAGAGATAGGCAGCGGCAAAGCAAACGCATGCCGCAGTAAACAGTTGCGCTTTCCGGTTTTTGTCTTTTCTCAATTTCTTTCTGTAAACAAGCGACAGGATTAAAACCGTAATGCCGAGAACGGGCGGCACAACGCCATAGAATCGGAATGCTTGCCAAAGCTTAAAAAAGCTAAAAAAACTTCTTCCGCTTCCGCTGAAAAAGGAATATTCTGAGTCCGAAAACAATTCAGGGAAGATACGAAAGATTTCCGACGGTGCACTGCGACTTAACAGAAAAGCAAAAAACGCTGCGGCGGTAAGAAAGATGCCGACCGTAACCCAAAACCAGACCTTGGGAAGCAGAATAAAGGAAAAATCATTAAAAAAGGGCTTTCCCTTTTTTCGGAAAAATGAGCCGCAAAAAAAGAGAATGCTCCACACAAAATACAATATTGCCAAAACCGGTTCTGCGAGTACCGTGCAGGCCAATACAACACCCGACAGAAGAAGAACCGGAACGGAGTATTGTTTATCTTTGAAAAACAACAGCGCACATAGTACTGCAAGCCCATGCAGAGACATGGAGTAATAGTTCAAAGTAATAATCGCCATAGGCATATTGGCGACAAACAGCACAACGGGGATCAGTCCCCCGATGCCGTATGGACGCATCTTTGCATATAGGAACCAATAAAGAATCAGATTAACTGCCAAACAAAAGAACCGGAGAGATATAATAATCCCCTCGGAGGAACCTGTTACCGTTGTGATCAGCCAATAGGGAAAGATCAGCAACACGGAGGAGAGCTGTTCAACGTGCCATTCGTCAATCAGCAAACGATCCCCCTTCAGTAATCTCTGGGGAATCGTATAATAAACGCATTCATCTTCTGAATCAATGCCCTGTGTCGCGGCATATATCAAATAGGTAAACAACGCAATACAAATCACGAGTGCAACCAAGTCTGTACTGCGAAAGCCTTTCTTTTCGGTAAGCTTGTTTCTCATATCCTACCCTTTATATTAAACAGTCTCAGGGAAGCTATTTCCTGAATTGAAAATGAAAACCGTATTTTTTGCGGATCCGTGGGAAAAACAAGGCGTTGGAAACGGTGATAACGGTGAATTTAGCGGAATAAAATACCCCACGCAGCCATTGGTTGAACTGCATGGTGCGGATATTCATCAGAATCGTCTTTAATGATTCAAGCGCAAAACTGGAACTTTTTTCTTTTTTCGTGCCCGGATTGCGGGAAAACAGATCCTGGAACAAAAAACAGGAACGGATTACGCGGTAATCCCGGTCCGGCACCTCGCTGAAGGAAGAGTAGATTTTTTCGATCAGCGCGCCATCGCGCAGCGCTTCCAGCGTCTTCGGCGGATCGTAAAGTCCCTCGCGTACCACCTGATCGTACAGCACGCTTTTTTCAAACGGAGCAAAATAATGAATGCTCAAAAGGTTGGTCGGGAGCGACTGGATATACTGCACGGTATCTCTCAGATCCTGCTCTGTCTCATGCGGAAAGTTGAAAATGAAGGAGATATTGTAAATCATGCCGACGTCGCGGCAATTCTGAAGCGTCGGCGCGACCAGATCATAGGGCAAATGCTTGTTCGCGATTTTCGCGAGATGCCCGGGCGGCGCCTCAATGCCGAAGAAGACCCAGCGGCAGCCGTTATCGTACATCTCTTGGATGTCCTCTTTTTTCAGCACGCCGATGCGCGTCTGGCAGCCCCAGATGAAGGAGAGATTCCGTTCCCTCATCTGCCTGTAAAAATCCTCTCGTTCGGATTTTGTTACGCCCCAAAGCTCATCCGCGAAATAGACCGTTTCCAGCCCGTGGTTTTTGACCAGGTATTCCACCTCGTCCAAAAAGTCGGCTACTGGCCGTACGCGCCGTTTGCATTTGTGAAAATAGGGGTTGAAGCAGAAAGCGCAGTTGCCCGTACACCCTTTGGACAGATACAGATACGCCATGTTCTCATAGCAGTAACAGGGCTGAAAATACGCTTTTATATCGGGCAGCAACGTAAAATCCGTCGGGCCCAACAGCGAAAGATCCATAAAAGGCTCTTCCGGCGTCAGAACGATGTCTCCGTTTTCCGCGCGGTAAGCGATACCGTTGACCTGACGCGGGTCTTCGCCGTTTTCCATCGCGTTCATCAGATTCAGCCAGACCTGCTCCCCCTCGCCGATGGTGATGTAGTCTGCTTTCCCTTCTCCTAATATGATTTCCGGAACGGTAGAGGCGTACGTGCCTCCCACGATAACGGGGATGTTCTTTGTCCGGAAATAATCGCCGATAACGATCATGTCGGGGATCGTCATGTTGGAGATCAGTGAAATTCCTATCACGTCCGGATGGTAGCGTTCATATACGGAATCCAGCGGTTCAGAATAAAGAATGCGGTCAACGATTGACACCTGATGTCCGTGCCGGTTCAGATAGGTCGCAATGGAGAGCTGCCCCAGAGGAAATCCGCTCATCCTTTGATAGGACAGGGATTTCGGATCGTAATTCGGATGAAACAATAAGGCTCTCATACGTCGTATTTTCCTTTCAAAGGCAGGGGACTTCTTTTGCTGTTCTTATGAGCAGAATCGAAATTCAGATACAGGGGCGTAATGGTTGCTGGAGTAATCGGTTTCTCTCCGGTTTCGACCATACCACACGGTTTCACGCGCAAGCTGCGCGAACGAGGATACAGGTGCGGGATCCGTTACGGTAAGATTTATCCGCCTGTTTACAAGAGATGCAGGCTCATTTTTATAGATTTGGTTGAAATATGTGTAGAAATCATAATCGGAAACGATGGTAATTTGTTTCTGATTGATTTTTTTGATAATATCATGCTGGTAATCGAATAGCGCAGTCAACACGGGAGATGGGCCGACACGGGCTTCAAGCCAACTCCGTATTTCCCGATAAAAACCGGGGAGATGTTGATAGGCTTCTAAAAATAGAATCTCGTCGAAGCCCCACAGCAGCCCATCGGTATTTGGCAGCGGCGCCACAAAGGAGTTTGTTTGTTGCAATACGCCGCAGCATAAGCCATATATCGTATCGTGCAACTGTCCTAACAAGCTATCGGGCGATTGCCTGGCGTAATCGATCAAGTCCCGGTAAAACGATACATAGGGATATCCGAGCTCATAACGGCAATAGATGGCAATTGCCCGTAAAAGGCCCAGGTTGTGCAATCCCTGTACATAGTTGGAGAACACGTTGGCGCGAACCCAGTCCGTTTCGTCCATGGAATAGGTGGCGACGATATAATCGCCGTATTCCGTAATTTCGCTTTCTTGATTCTGGGCGGAGGAGTGTATGACGTGAAACGGGATGCGGATGCTTTTGATTTGGTATTTATTGATATACCACGGCTGCCCCATTTCCGAATTCGGCAACAACTCACATGGATAAGCGTTTACCGCGAAATGCTGACCGTTTTCCAGCATAGCGCACAGACCGTCGCAGAAGCTGTCGTAGGTTTCGCCGGGCAGGCCGATGATCAGCTCGGAATAGGTGGAGATCCGGTTTTCGTTGTATCGGAGCATCAACCGGCGGAAATCCTCTGTGGAGATGTTCTTCCTGCCGACGTTGGCCAACACCTCAGGATTCATGCTCTGGAAGGAAACTGTCATCGCCTTGTCAAGACCGTTTTCCACCAGTTTCTTGCCGATGTCGAATACGAAATCGAATTTGTTTTTGGTAAAGAAGACCCGGAAGACCTTGGGGTATCCGTATCGCTTTTTGCTTTCGGCCACGTAATCCATGATCTCGGCGTCGCGGCTGAAGAGGCAGAAGTTGGCGTCCGCGCAGTAGACGAACTCGATTTTATGCCGGACGAACCAGTCGATCTCCGCCTTGACCCGCTCCATCGGGAAGAGGCGCACCTTCGATTTCAGGGAGCTCCAGTCGCAGAAGGAGCAGGAGTTGGGGCAGCCCCGGTTGCTTTCCAGCAGCGCGGAAAAGGCAACGTCGTCCTGTAGCAGGTCGTCAAATACGCCGGTCAGGTAGGGGGAGGGATAATCCGTGCCCGTCTGGGGCGCGTAGGAGGTGGTTTGTACCGTACCGTTTTTGTCGCGGAAGGAGATATTGGGGATCTCCGCCAGCGGGCTGCCACTGTGCAGCGCACGCATCAGGTCTGCGGTGGGCTCTTCGCCGAAGCGGTGGATCAGGAAGTCGATATAGGGATAGCGCGTCAGGAACGCGCCGTCGGCGGAGATGCTGTGCCCGCCGAAGGCGACGTAGCAGTCCGGGTAGCGCGTCTTGACCGCGGCGGCCGCGGCCTTGTCGTACTCCGCGTTCCACACCGAGCATGAGAACATCACCATGTAAGGATCGACCAACTCGTCCACCAGCTCCCGGATGGGTTTGCGGTAGTAGATGATCTTCTGAAACGCGTAGGCGTCCGCGATAGTCTTATCCTGCATACAGTAGGCCTGGATGCAGCCCACGGCGTAGGGGAAGTAGACGGTTTTTTTGTCGGAACCGTACATGCTGTTAGCTTGTATGAAGTAGACGTTTTTTTTGGCCGGGTACGTCACCGTTACGTTTTTTTTGTCCAGCAGCCGGATCGGCGCTCCTTTCTTTTTGCCGAAAAGGATGACTCGTTTTCCGTAATCGAACCAGTTGTCAACCGGGTCCGGGATCGCGACGGTCAGTTCTGTCGTCTTCTTTTCCAACGGCGAGTAACCGGTGGGGTCCGCCGTGGCGAAATAGGTATAAAAATCGTAAGCGAAGCGGGCGGTTTCCCGTTCCTGCCCCAGAAGGCGGATGGCGAACTTCTGATAGCGGCACAGCTCGTCGAACACCGCCGGGGCCACGTCGTACCCGGCGAGGAACGGACGGATCTCCTCCCAGAAACGTTCGTAGTCAGCGGCGATCTCCATAAACAGGCCCTCGTCGAAATACCAGCCCACGTCGCCGAATTTTGCGTTGACGTAGGCCCACTCGCCCTTGGAAAGGTCGGCGCCCCAGGCCCGGAACCGATGGAGCATCTCGTGCAGGAAGGTCCCGTCGGCTTCCTCCGCAAAGCGGACCAGCGACGAATAGAAATCGTAATAGGAGACGTGCAACTCCCGCCGCAGGTACACGGCAAAATACCGCAGCATGCCGATGTGGTGGAAGCACTGGACGAACATGACGAACATCAGCGCGTCCAGCATCTCATCGTAGGTCATGGTGTTGGTCTGCACCACCATGTCCACGTATTCAAAAATCTCGTTTTCCACGTTGGGGGAAACGTGGATGCAGCTGAGCTTCACGTGCTCGGTTTTGATGCCGTGTTTGGCGATATAGGCAGGGTTGCCCATCAGGGCGTTGGGAAACACCTGACAGTCGTAGACCGTCATGGCGTTGTGCTGACCGGCCTCCACCAGTTGGCAGACGCCCCGGCAGAAGCTCTCCTTCGTCTCGCCGGGCAGGCCGAGAATCAGCTCCGTATAGGTGGGGATGCCCACGTCGTTGTACCGTTTGATCAGGTCGGAAAAGGCCTCCACCGTAAAGTTCTGGCGGCCGATGTTCTTCAGCGCCTCGTCGCAAAGCGTCTGGTAGGCCAGCGTGATGGCCTTGTTGAGGCCGTTTTCCACAAAGAGTTTGGAGATATAAAAGACGTTTTCGTTACTGTTCTTGGCGTAGCAGGCGTTGAAGATATGCGGGTAGCCGTATTTTTTCTTCAGCCCCACCACAAATTCCGCGATCTCCCTGTCCCGGGGCAGGATGCCGAAATTGCCGTCGGCGCAGTAGACGTAGTCGATCTTGTGCTTCGCGCACCACTCGATCTCCGCAAAAACCTTTTCCAGCGGGAAGCAGCGAATCTTGCCGGTGAAGCACCAGTCGCAGTAGGCGCACTGGTAGGGGCAGCCCCGGTTGGTTTCGATGGTGATGCAGAAATCCACCCCGGGGGAGGCTTCCAGGATCTCGTCAAAATACCCCAGCAGATAGGGGGAGGGGTAATCCAGCTCCGGGTCGGGCTCTTTATGGGTAAAGCGCAGCGCGCCGTTTTCCCGGTAGGCGATATTGGGCACGCCGGAGAGATCCCCGTCCCGGTCCAGCGCCAGCAGCAGCTCCTTGAAGGGGCGCTCGCCTTCGCCCAGCATAAAGACGTCCGCGTAGGGGTAGCGCTCCGCCAGCGGCTGCTGCGCGGAGATGTCGTGGCCGCCGAAAACAATCAGGCAGTCGGGGTATTTTTCCCGCAGGGCGGCGGCCAGCAGGCGGTTGTATTCCGCCGTCCACATATAGCAGGTGAACGCCACAACGTCGGGATCGACCAGCTTGGCCAGCGCCTCGTCGATGGGGTCGCGTTTCCAGATCATGCCGGCGCAGCGGTAGGAAGACGCGATCCGTTCGTCCGCCCATGCGTACGCGGCCAGACAGCCGGATGCGTAAGGCAGATATTCTGATTTTCCGACCGATTTGTTCGCCAGAACAAAATACACGTTTTTCACTGTGACGACTCCGTTGTGAGCTTTTTTGTATCCGTAAAACGGATTTTCAGGATCATATAATAGTAGAGCAGCGCCGCGCCGAAGGTCCGGTGAGAGCGCCCTTCTTCTCTTGCGACGTTTTTGGTGGGCACTTCATAGAATGGAACGCCCAGCCGCAGCGGCTTGAACACCATTTCCGTGGTGAACTCAAAACCGCTTCGCTCCCACCGGATGGAGCGGTAAAGTGCGACCGGCGCGATTTGCGTTGGGTTTGTAAATTCCGTCAGATCGGAACGGTACAACAATCCAAAGCAACGCTGGGATATCTTGTTGAGCAGCTTCTTCAGCTGACCGTAGTCGTCAAAGCCCTCCGGGTGCAAAAAACGGCTGATCTTCACAATTGCCTCCGGATGTACCTGCGATAAACGCAGCATCTCCGGGAAGGAGGCGACGTCGGTTGCCTCGTCCGCGCTCCAGACCACCATGTGGGTGCCCTTGACCTCCCGGATCGCCGCCTGTATCGCGTCACCGAAACCTTTGCCGGGCTGATACAGCCAGCGGTAGCCGGGGCGGGCGCAGAGCGTATCCACGGTTTTCAGGCAGGCGTCGGTACAATTCCGGGCCAGAACGAACAGGTATTCGCAGGCGGCGGAGTAAGCGTCGAGCTTATGAAAGGTCCTCTCCAGCGAGAAGGTCTCGTCGACGGCGCAGATGACGATGGAAAGGCGGTAGGTGTCAGGCATGGGCGTCCGCCTCCCGGATCTCGGAGGTATACAGGTATTTCCCGCCCCGCCGGCCGTACCAGACCAGTTCGCGGGCGT
>CAMVNL010000002.1 GCA_947168785.1 uncultured Clostridia bacterium
TAGGTGGAGGCGGTCAGGGAAACAACCGTATAGGTTCTGACGCCCGTCGCGTTATCAGTCGTCGCCTTGTAATAGGTCTTGGAGGAATCGAAAGCGCCTTCAGACAGCTCATAGACCATTCTGTAGGTCTCAACCGCATCGGTGGCATGGTAGGTCGCGTTGGTTTCGCCTTCGACCACACCGTAGGTCCACGTGGTCACATACTTATAATCGCCGGAGGTAGTGACGACGTATCTGTCTTCTGTGTGCTTTTCAGTGGACTTGGTGTAGAAGGTGCCTGCCGCAAATGCTTCGGCATCGGCGACGGTCGCTCTGGAGTAGGTCTGCTCCGCGCCGGCTTCCACTTCGTCAGCCGTGTAGTAGAACTCGTCCTCATCGTAGACGGTCGCCTGCGTGTAGGTATTGATGGTCCACTCAACGGGATTTTCCGCGTTGCGCACCGCAGCCATATCTTCCACGGAGTCAGCGCTGTACTTGACAACGATGCCGTTCCGCTCCCAACCGGTCATATCGATATCCAGCAGGTTATCGATCAGGCCGCGGATATTTTCGGGCACGATGTCATAGACCTGCGCAAGATAGTCAACCAGGATACCGATGACATTGGCGCTGAAGACATTCTCATTCAGGAAGTCGATGATCCACTCGTTGAAGGGCTTGTCGGAGCCCATCATCACGGCGACGTAGTCCAGGATGCTCTCCAGCGTGGCGACCACGTTGGTGGCAACGTCCTCGGTCCAGTCGGTGGAATAGGCCAGGTTGTAAAGGGTGTGATAACCGCTGAGATCCGCGCCGGTCTGGTGCATCAGCGCCTCCCACTGCGTATCCTCATTGGTGGTATCGCCATCCTTGGTGCTGTCAATATTGATCCAGGTGGTGGTATTGCCGTTGACAGGATCACGCACCAGTTTGCCTAAACCGGTACCGTCATCTTCAAACAGATAATCCCAGTTGGGTCTGTCGATCTCGGCAGAATGTTTGGTGTCCAGGAATATGATGTTCAGCGACTCCAGAAGTCCTTCTGCGCTGGTCTCACCGAGCAGCGCACCGCCGCCGGGCAATCTGTCTTTGGCAAGTCCGATCAGCTCATCCAGCGCCTTCGCGTTATCCCTGTACCGCAGCAGGTCAAGGATAGCGGAAAAGGTAACGGTGATGATGTCGGGTCCGTAATAATTCAGGGTATAGGATTCCTGCGCACTGGTGGAACCCGTGTACGTACTGGGCGTATAGAATACGGAGGTCACGAACTGCTGGGTATCCTGTGCGGAGGACTGGACAGACGTCATCTTCTTGACGCCGTAGGTAACGCCGTTGCGGGTATTGGCAATGCACATACCCTCAAAGGTGTAGGTGAGCGGCGTGAGGTCGATGCCGGTAAGTGCGCTGACCACGTCGAAGATGCTCTGCAGCGACAAGCTGTTCAGGGAGACGCCGAAGATGGCGTCAACCGTCTTCTTATCCTTTGCGGCCTTGACGGAAGTGTAGGGAACCTCTGCAATACCCACGAGATCAAGTACGTCGTTGATCAGACTGTCTACTTTGTAAGCGGCGTTGTTCTTGTCATAGGTGAGCTTCAGCAGACGGCACAGCGCCGCGTGAAGAGCCTGATCCAAATTGATATCGGCCAGCGGGCGGATGGTATCCACCAGCGTCCAGACAAACATCAGCAGGTTCTTAATGACCAGAGAAAGGCCGTCGGACTGCAGGAAGTAGAACAGATGCGGCAGAACGTCGATGACTTTCTGGAACGCGCCCTTACCGCCGGTCACGTTGCCCTGCGCGTCGTAGGTACGGTCGTCCGTCAGCAGATCGTCCATTGCCTGGAACAGCAGGTTGACGATGGTATTGAAGGCGTTGGTGGGCGTCATGGCATTATACTGCGCCTGGGTGGGCAGCTTAGTAACGCCGATGGCTTCCAGCAGCGGCACAACCGCGCCGTTGTAAGCCTCGTAACCGTTCAGCTCCAGCGCGCCGAAGAGCTTCAGATTCTCGCCGGACAGCAGGAAGGAGAACAGGTTGGCCAGAGGCTGAGCCAGTTCGGTGAACAGGGCGGTGAACACCGCACGGGCGTTGTCTGCGCCGTCCACAAATTTGACGGTCTGATTGGCGTTATAACCGTCAACATAAGCGGCGGTGGTAGCGTTCAGTTTCACCTGCCAGGTGTAGACCTTTTCACCGTCGTCATTAACGGTAAACTCATCCAGCGAAACAACGTTCGGGAAACCGGAAGCGGCAGTACCGGCCTTATAGCTGGCGTCGGCGATGGAGTTGGGATACGCGCGCAGCTTGGTTTCCACATAGGTCTTCGCGTCGTTCTTATCATAGGTGTAATATACCGTGTTGCCATCGGTGGAGTGGATCTCGTCCTTCACCTTTTCACGGGCGTAAACATAGTACTGACCTTCCACCAGCTTCAGATACTCACCGCCGTAGTTGGCGCTGGTAGCCTGAACATAATCGTCGCCCAGCTGAGCGGCCGTCTTCAGAGTGGTAATCTCCTTCATGGTCTCGTCGTCGGCATATTTGTAACCGAAGGCGTTGAACCATGCCATCAGGTCGGTCGTACGGCTCTGACCGGCGGTGTTCACGATCTGCTGCTTGATCAGCTTTGTGATGTTGGGGTTATTGGCAAGACCCATGCCCAGCTTGACAAGCAGATCAACCACGTTCCAGATACCCTGGTTGTTGAACATGGAGTTGATGAACTTATCCAGCCAGACGTTGGCGTCGCCGTCATAAGGCGCCAGAATATCGGGATCGATCATGTTGAAGACGTCGTTCACGATGCCGTCAACATTATTGTAAAGGTAGGTAGCCTTTTCTTCCGTCCAGTCGTTCTCATATTTCAGATAGACAAAGTCGGAAAGAGTGAGCTGCAGCTTGCCCTGACCGCCGGCGGCGTTCTTGTTGTACCAGTTGATGTCGAACATCTTATAATCCTGGTAATTGAACAGCTCCACCAGCGCGGCAATCACGTCGTCGGTATTCTTCACCCTGTTCAGGATGGAGAAGATAATGGTGGGAAGCTCCATGGTTTCGCCGTCGCCCATGTTGGCAATAAAGCCCAGCACCTCCGCGACAAAGCCGGGGGCGGTGGCGGCGTCAAGCAACCAGTGGAGCAGCAGGTACATGACCTTCTGATAGCTCTGCGTCGCCGTCAGATAGGTATGGCCAGCAGCAGTGAAGTTCTCCTTCTTGTCACCCCAGGAAGCAGTTCGACGGTTGGAATCACCATAGCCGGCGCCCCTGGATGCGATCTGTGTATAGGAGCCTGCCAGCTTCGCCATGTTGATACCCGGCAGGTGCAGGTCAAACAACGGCTGATCGTTTTCATCCGTCGGGATGATCTTACCCAGAATACCCTTGATCAGTACGTTGATGTCCCGCAGGCTGAAGCCGAGGAGATCGTCCAGATTCAGCATGCTGCCAAGCTCGATGTTGAAATCGAACTCCGGAAGGGCGCCGACAATCAGGTTGGTCACCCAGTCCCACTGAACGATATAACCGGCCAAATCGCTGGCGCCGGAGACGTCGGCGGAGTTGATCTTCAGCAGCATCGCGATCCTTCTGCCGCTGATCAGGTTATAGATGGAACCGTTCATCAGATGGTAGCAGAGGTTGGGCAAAAGTTTGAGCACGCTTTCTACGGGCTTAGCCGCCACAGCGTTGATCAATTCATAAATCGGGTTGATAATGGAGCTGACCGCCTTGCTGAGGGTCCAGTTGGAGGACAGCAGCACGTTGGAAGCGATTACGTCGCTGCCGGTGATATCCCCGCGCATACCCAGCGCTTCAAACACCGGTACAAGCACGGTGCGGTACAGATCCAGACCGTGGAGGGTCAATCTGGCGCCCGCGTCGTCAATGCGGATATCGTTAGCGGTAAGTCCAAAACTACCCGCACCGGCGGAGGCGGTGGCGTAAGCGGTCACGATATCCTGACCGTCGCTTTCTTTACCGTTCAGGGTGAGGATCAGGTCCGCGTCCGTCAGAGCCGCCTTCAGCACGCCCTCGGCGGAACCGAAGATCGTACCCAGCACGTTGATCGTTCTGGTCTTTCTGACGTTGCAGAACGTGTCGAAATTGCCGGCATAGCTTGACTTGGCGACGTTATCGATACCCCAGGTCCAGTTGCTGTCCGCCAGCTTCCGCTTGAGGTCATCGGCGGTAAATTTACCGTCGCCGTCCAGATCAAGGGCGTTCCAGTTTCTGCCGGCGGATCTGATCCAGTTACCGATATTGGCGATATTGTCGCTGCCGCCGCTGGTGCCGCCCTTGCCGGCCAGATACGCGCCGAAGGTGGAGGGATAGATCCTCAGGCCCAACGCATTGGTGATCGTGACAAAGTCGTTGGTGCCGTTGTTGCCGTCCACATAAATGGATTCGATTCTTCCCGAGAAGGAAACGCCGCTGCCGCCTTCAAATTCCTTTCCCTTCAAGCCTGCCAGCATTTCGGGAATGGAGACGTCGAACAGGTTGCACAGCATGGGGAAGATGGCGCCAACCAGGGTGGTGATGATATTATCGGTGAAAACGTTTTCCACCAGTATACCCTTGATGTATTGGTTCAGGTTGGCATAACCCTGCTCATCCGCGCCCAGCAGCTTGGTGAAGTTGCCGTCCGCCAGGAAGGTATCAATGCTGTTGACGGTCTTTTGCAGGTTGCCGCCGTTGGCAACAGAAACCGTAAAGTTTTTATCGTTTCTCTTGCGCGCGAAATCCGCATAGTCGCCGCCGTAACGGGTGAAAGCGGCGGGATTGTACTTCGTGATGTTGTTAACGCCAAGGTTGGTGAAGTTATCCACCGCGCTTTGCATGGTAGCAATGGTGGGCGCGGTAGTTGATTTCACATAATTCACGTTCAGACTGCTCACGGTCTGATGCACGCTGGTGTTATCGGGCTTCAGCGTGTTGATGTAGAAGGTAAGATCGTTGCCATTGGCCACCAACCGGTTGTACGCATTCGTAATATTACCCGTGTTGTTGTTGGCCCAGGTGAGCAGCGCTTCGTTCTTGTTCAGCAGCTCGCCCTTAACGGCATAATAATTGCTGAAGCCGACGCCGGAACCGTAATCCGTTCTGACAACGAACAGATAGGTATAGGCGCGCTTATACAGCTCGAAGTACATCTTATCGACGTAATCGCGGCACTTGGTGATAGATTTTTCATAAGTCTTGCCGTTGGCCTGATCCGTCGTTCTGAACGTGCCCGTGTATTGGCCGTTCATCGCGTTGTACTTGGCTTCCGCCTCGGAAATCAGCGCGATCAGATCGTCGACAGGGATCCCTTCAATCGCGCCGCCCGCCATTTTGCTGACAAACCAGCCATAGTTGGTCAGGAAAGCCGCAGTCGCGATGTTGCGGGAATTGTATTCCTTCGCGACTGAATCATAAACGTCAAAAATTTCCTGCTTATCTTCAGCAGAAAGCACATCGCTCAAAATAGCAGAATCCGTATTGTTGATCAGCTCATACGCCTTTTTGTAGAAATCATAAATCAGCTTGAGATCCGCCTTGGTGATGGGGCAGAGCTCGTCGGATGCCTCATAATAGGTGGCGATATTTTCGTCAACGGGAAGCGCCACTTCGGTCTGGCCGGTGGCGTCCGTATAATATGTTTTGCCCTCCTTGACGTATTCATCCTGTGTGAGGACGAAAACGCCGTAAGCGGAAGCGATATATTCGTTGTTGCCGATACCCTTCAGGGCCGCAAAACTTTCCGGAATATATTCATAATAGTTGGAGGTATGCGGATTGCCGGCAGGATATCTGACCGGCACCTTACCGGCCGCGCCGGTATAATAGGTAGCGGACGCGTCAAACTCGGTACCCGCAGCGGAGCTGTAGGTATAGGCGTCCATGGTGTAGTAGCTGGCGATATCCGCCGCAACGGGGTTGGCGACCTTTTCATACATGCCGGTATCCGCGTTCACCTTATAATAGGTTTCCTTGCTGTTGAACACGTTGGCTTGCGTATAGGTGGGATCGTTGCGGGTATAATAGGTCGCGATATCTGCCTCGGCGGGATTTTCGACGGCAGTATAAACCGTGCCGTCGACGAAATACGTCTTGGCCAGGTTCACTTCCGTATCCTCGGACAGCGCATACCCTGCCTCCTGATGCGCGGTCGGCACATAGAAGATGGAATTTTCATCCGTGAAGGAGTAAGACTCACTGGCGTCGTGGGACAGCAGCCAGTCGGACGCGATCTTCATATCCTGCAGATTATAGACCGCGATGTACTTGGTAAGCATCGCTACATAATCCGCGTACGCGTTCACGTTATAACCGTACTTCGACACCAGAAGATCCCTGGTGGTGGAAGGGCAGTTATCCATGATCTCTTTCAGCGCGTTGCCGGTCTCCAGCGCGGTTTTCAGAGACTGAATATCCGTTCTGGAATAGTTGTCTCTGGCGTTGTAGCCGGGAATCGGCACGGAGGCATCCGGCATGATCCAGTCGACATACTTTTTATACTCCGCGACCGTCTCTGTATCACGGCACAGGGCGGCGTAGGTGAACTGATCGTTCATCAGCTCCTGACCGACAAACGCCTCGATCCAGGCCTGCTCCACACCGGCGGCAGAATTGTAGACGGCAGTGTAGCCATCCGCGTCGGCAATCATCTGATCCTTGGAAAGCAAGAACACAAAATCGTTATCCTTTTCGCCGTTCTTGTACCATCTGGTGAAGTGGTCGGCGAAAGGATTGGCGTTGACGTAAGCGAGATAATTCGCAAGCGCGGTCAGCTGGTTCTTTTCCTCCGTCGTCAAAGCGGTGTTTTCCGTAGAGGTCGCCGCGGAAGCGTTCACATAAACGCCGCCGGTCTGGCTGCCGTTGGTAGAGGGAACCGCCTTCAGAGAAGCGTTGATGGTCAACGTGATGCTGGTCTCCACAGACGCGGGAACAGCGGCGGGATCATCGTAGTCCGCAACAACAGCCGTACCAACCGAACGCTGAACGGCAAGATTCATGACCATTTTATTGGCGTCAAGCGCAAGATCGGCTTCATTACCGTTCCACGTGCCGTTGGTCCCATCAAAGCCTGCGTAATCGCCGTTTGCAGGCAAACATTCGTGGATAAACTTGGCCTGATGCTCGTTCAGTGCCAATTCCTCGATAATGTGAGCGGCCAGCTTTGTGTTATGATTATAGCCGCCGTTTACGGTAGACTCAGCGACAACCACCGAACCAAGAGCCCTGACGATATCATAGACAAAGCCCTTTTCGGTGTTATCCGTCACCACGACCGTTCCCGGTGTGGAGGCGTCTACGCCGGTCCAATCGGACGTACTCATAAAGCCGGCGTCGTAGGCAACCCGGAACGCCTCGCCGAGCTTGTCATACACACCTGCCGCGGCGGAAGCCTTCGGGGCCAGGCCGGGCAGAGCGATGCTGAACACGCTCGCTGCCATGAGCACGGAGAGAAACAAACTAAGTACCTTTGTAGATACCCGGTGTTTTGTTTCCATTCAAAAACACTCCTTCTCTGATGGTTTTTTGCTGTATCAATACACATACCCTAATAACCCCTAAAAAAAGGGGCACTACGGGTATACTATATCATCATCATTATACCCTCTCTTTCAAGTAATTGTCAATAATTTGTTTTAGACCAATCCGACAAAACTTTCAATTTCATTTTGGACACGATGCACAAATCCGCCCGCTATCTTTGTGCGCTTTTGCGCAAATTGTTAACGATATTTGAACAACAGATACGGTCGACAAAAAACCGGCCTGTTACACAACAAGCCGGGAGATAAAACCGATTGATTTCCGCCGCATGAAGAGAAATTATTAAAACTCAAACACACCACGGAGCATTTCGGCGGCACAAGCGCCACTGTCATCCTCATAGAGTTTCCATTTCGCGGGGCAAGCGCTTTTTCCGCAGCACAAACAGGAAAACGACTGTCGCCAATACCGCGCAGCAGGTCACCGCAGCGCCAACCGCAAAACCGGGAAGGCGGTAATCAAACACCACCGTATGGGCACCTTTTTCCAAAGGGATGCCATAAAACACATCGCCGATCAACGTATAATCGCCCTTTGACAGCACCGCGCCGTCAACCGTTACCGACCAGCCCGGATCATAGGGTACGGTAACGCAGAGAAGTCTGCCGTCCTCCGCCACGTCGACCGTCCCCGCAAAATGCGTATCGGAAAAATCCGTCAGCGTCAATCCGCCGCCCTTTGTGATCGCCTCATGCTGGCGCGCCAGCACGGCGTCATCCGTCTGGAACACCCGGACCCGCAAATCACAAGGTCTTTTTGTGTAACAGGAAATTTTCAGCGGCTCGCCTTTCTCGGCTTCATACACCGCACCGCAAAAGGACGTGGAAATGCTTGAAAACGATGCGCTTTTCGTCCCTTCCCGGTTCTCAGCCTTGACGGCAAGGGTGGCAAAACTGCCGTCCGCCACTTCACAGTAAACATATATCCTGCCGGCGGTTTGCGCCATGATTTGGACCGACACGCCGGGCAATTGATCGTCGTTGTTTTCCGCTGCGGTCTCCACATGATAGATATGTTCTCCGAGATCCTCGACTTTGCCCGTCTCTGACGCGGGGCTGGCAACCGCATCCTCATCGCAATAAACGAAAACGTTTTCATCCGAACCCGCCGCCAACGCATAAAACGAGCTTTGGTTTCCTACGGCGTCAAGGCTTTGCGCCTGCCAACCGGAAAGCGCCCGGTCGGCGGCAAACCCAAGGGGAAGCGCATCACCGAAGCGGTAGAGGGAATAGTCTGCCGCCGTTTCTGCGATCCGATACGATTCCCCGGCGCAGGACACATAGGAGGCTGATATCCGCTCTGCATAGGACGCTTGTTCTATCAGATATCTGACGCCTAAAACGCTGTTGAATACGGGCGTCTGCATATCGCATCTGACCAGATTGGAAAGATTGGAATCCGCGCCGAACTCCTTCAGGAACCGGAGGGTAGAGGTTGCCGTCAGGGAGGAGCTCTGCCCGATTCCGTTGAAATCGAAATAGGAGCCGTCGTTGATCACCCAGGACATGGCCATCTCGGTTCTGAAAAAAAGGTCGTCATCGTTCTCCTTTTTTACGATTCCGCTGATTCCCGCCTCATTCTCCGACAGGGTCTGCGTCCATTCCAGATGGATATTGGAGGAAAACGTATAAGCGCAGTCCGCGACGGTAAAGATGAACAGAAACACCACCGCTGCCGCCGTTTGTTCCTTTTTGCCGAAGCGCAGCAACAACAGCATTCCCACAAAAACAAGGAACAGAAGCGCGGTAACAACCACATCGACAACACCGATCGCAACAGTTTCACCCCGAAAGCGCAGCTCAATTATGGATGCCAGCGCGATTATCCCTGCTGACCCCCCAAGGGCAATAAACGCTTTCGGCGGAATTTCCTTTATCCCGTCCAGCACACGCCAGATCATCATGACGACAACTGCCGAAAACAGAAACGCCTCGCGGAAAGGGTTGTTCGTCGGATAGCGGAAACCGTGCCACGCATAGTCAAGGAACGGCAGATTGAACGACAGTACCATGAAGCCGAGAAGAACCGCTCCCGTGATCTTTTCCCGGCGGCTCACGTTTTTTGCGGAAAAATACAGCGGCGCGGCCACTAACACAAGCACCCCGGTATAAATGGCGGGATAATTGCGGAACTCGACGGTCTCAAACTCAGTTCCGGAAAACAGAGCGGATATCTGCTGCGTGATATTGGAGAAATACGACGCCACCGAGCTGACGTCGAAGTTCGCCTCATTTCGCAGCAGTTGCAGCAGCAGCGGCAACAGGACAACGGAAAGGCACAGCGCAGAAAGAGCGGAAGCAACGGCGAAAACAATTCCCGCCGAAAAAAATCGCGTGTGAAAGAAAGAGACCTTTTTTGGACCGTCGTCCGTTTCCGATAATTCCGGGAAACGATAATAGGAAAAGAAATAATAAAGCCAGTAAAGGACTGCGAAAAAGGCGGCGACATACGACATATAAAAGTTGCAAAACAACATGACCGTAAACACCGCGAAGTAGAGCGCCGGTCTGCGCTTATCTATGATACGTTCTATACCGAGCAGCAGCAATGGCAAAAGGACGACCGCATCCTGTAGAATGGTAACCTGATAAAAACCGCAGAGCCAGCCGCAACTGCCATATAAAACTCCGCACAATGCACCGGCAAACGAGGCCCTGCCGCCTCTGCGGCGGCATAGGAAAATACACATAAACACAGATGCCAGCGCCCGGCGCAGATAAATCAAAACGGCAATCGTCTCATCGATCGCAGTTTCCTTCACCAGCAGGACGATCAGGTTCAGCGGGGAAGCGGTATAGTAAAAAAGGTTCCCCCAAAAATTGCCGCCGAGCGCGGTTTTCCAGGAATAGAAGAGACTGCCGCCGGAATGGACCTTTCGCCAAAGCTCCGTCAAAAAGGTGGCATATTCCATAGTAAGATCACTGTAATAGATCTTTTGATTACCAAACGGAAACAGTCCTTTTACCGCAGCAGCGATCAGTGCGACCACCGCCGCGCCGACAAACGCGGCAGTGCACCACAGCAGCAATTTTCCCCTGTCTGTATTTTTTGCTGTATGTATCTTATTTTCGGGCATCATCCAAACCCCTTTTTCTGTTAATCTGTTTTTTCCGCAATATGGTAACGCGGGCGGTGTTTCGTCTCTATATAATTCTTAAAAAGATATTCCCCGAGAACACGCATTCCACCGGCCAACCCTGTACCGACGAAGAATACGGCGGCAAGAATGCACAGCGGCACATGAAACGTTCCGGTTTTGACAGATACAACGATCATAGCAATCAGCGAAACCAACGTCAAAAGTCCGCAGAGGACACAAAACAACGAGATCAGCAGCATCGGCGCGGCGGAAAAGGAGGTGACCGCTTCAACAGCCAGCCGAATCAGTTTTATGACAGAATAATTTGTCTTACCGGCGACCCGCCCGGTGCGGAGATGAGATACCGTGGCGCTTTTCAGCCCGATGGTTGGCACCAACGCGGGGATAAACAGATTGACCTCTCCGTAATCCATCAACATTTCCACCGCACGCTTCGACATCAGCCGGTACTGGGAGTGCTCAGGGGGCAGCTCGCTGCCGCAGGCTTTCATCAATTTATAGAATATTCCAGCGTTGTTTTTATGGATTGCCGTCTCCTTTTCCCTCTTGTTTCTCACGCCGTAGACAATCTCGCAACCCTTTTCATACTCGTCCAGCATCCCGTCCATGGCGTTGATATCATCCTGCAGATCGCAGTCGGTGGTGATGACGACATCCGCTTTTTGCACGGCGGTGAACATTCCCGCCAGATAGGCGTTCTGCTCGCCCGCGTTATGCGCCAGAGAAATACCATGGACATGGGGATCCGATTCATGCAACCGGCTGATAATCTCCCACGTGCGGTCGCGGGAACCATCGTCAACAAACAGGATACCACTGTCTGAAGACGCCCTTCCCGCAGCGATAAAGCTTTTCAGCTTTTGCAGCAGCGCAGGGGCGCTGATGGGCAGCACCTCCTGCTCGTTATAACAGGGAACGACAATGTATAATGTATATAACATAACAAAACCTTTCTTCCCGTTTGACAAACCGGGCAGGAACATATATAATAAACACATTATATGATCTGGGGTAAAACGGTATGGCAACAAAGCCCGTGCTTGACTATCTGGAAACGGAAATCACGGAATTCTGCAATCTCAATTGCAGGGGCTGCTGTGATTTTTCCAATCTGGCGACCGAAAAAAAGTTTTACGAATTAGAGGAATTCACGAAGGATTTCCGGCGGATGGCGGAGCTGTTCTCGCACATTGAAAAAATCCGGCTGATGGGCGGCGAGCCACTGCTCAACCCGCGTCTGAAGGAATACGTCCACACGACCAGAGAGATTTTCCCCACCGCCGATCTCCGCATCGTCTCCAACGGGCTGTTGATCCCAAAGCTGGACGACGAAAGTCTGAAAATCATCAAAGAAAACAACTGCAAATTTGATATCTCCAACTACCCGCCCACGCGGAAAATGTTCCCGCAGATCAAAGAAAGACTGAACGCGTTTGGAATTGAATACGATCTGAGCTTCCCGATGAATTACTTTTTCCGCAACATTCTGGAACACCCGTCGGAGGATCCCGCCCCGGCGTTCAGGAATTGTATTTTCAACCACTGCCATATGCTGAATCATGGCACGCTGTCACCCTGCTCCTACGCCCAACTGACCGTCAGGCTGAACGAGGCCTTCGGGCTCGATTACCCAACGACCGACTGTCTGGATATCTATTCGGACATCACAGGGGAGGAAATCATCCGCCGTTTTAACAACCCTCATGAATTCTGCAAATGTTGTGGGAGAGGTATCATTCCGTTCCGCTGGGAAGGCGGGGTAAAACGGGACAGGGCGGATAAATACGACTGGCTGATCAAGGACAGCTTTCTCAACACAACCGTCGCGCCGGTCGTTCAATCCATATTGAAAACCCCGGCGAAGAAGCTCCGCGCAAAAATCCAAAAAGAGTAACAATCCGATACGATTACAATTGAATCATTTGCATCTCGCCGCCGGAATACATGGTTCTGGCGGCTTTTCTGCCGTACCAGACGATCCGCATGGCGTACTCCTCCGTGCTTTCCGTCCGCCAACTGTTTTGATACGTGATCTCACAGCCGCGTTTTACCGGCGGCGCGTAGGCACCCACGTTGATGCCGTTGAAATAGTCCATGAGGTCATATTCATACCGCTCGGTTTTTTCGGTTTCACCGGGGCCCCGCAGCAGGGCGCGCTGGTATTTCAGCAGATCGGCGCACAGCCCCGGTTCAATGGCAAGCGTATCGATAAATCCCGCCAGCTCCGTGAAAAACCGGTCCTTTTCCCGCATGACCTCCAGACACATACCCTCTTCCATCGGATACTCGATGCCGCCGAAATCCGGGTCCACGAAAACGCGGGAGATCGTCTCTCCCCGGTCGATGGCGCTGAGGTTGGCGGTGATCCGCGCGCAGCAGGAGCCGATCAGCGTCTCCGGATGCGCCAGGGCGAAGTCGATCAGGCGCTCGTAAAACGCCCGGTAAGACAGGCCCTTTTCAAAGAACATATATTTGGCAAAGCATTGCAGCAGGCCCATGAAGTGGAAGCACTGCACGAACAGGCCGAAGCGGACGGTCCTGACCCACATGGGATAATCCATGGAGTAGGTGGAAATGATGATATTGGAATACTCCGGCACCACCTGCTCCGGATGGCAGTGGAACTGGGTATAGGGAATCCTCGCCGTGCGGATAGCAAATTTTTCCACGTTGGCCGGAGCGCCCAGGGCGGAATTGGGCAGCAGCTCGCAGTAGTGGACGAAGCACCCCTTGGTGGTGCCGCTCTCCAGCATAAAGCTCATATTGTCCGCGAAGCTGTCATAGGTCTCCCCGGGCATGCCGTAGATCAATTCGGAATAGGTAGGGATGCCCGCCGCGTTGTATTTGGCGGTCAGATAACTGTATTTTTCCAGCGACATATTCCGGCGGCCGATGTTGGTCAGCGCCTCGGAGGAGAGGGTCTGCAGTGCCAGCGAGGCCCCCTTCAGAATGCCGCAATCGTTCAGTTTTTTGTTGATATTGAATTCCTTTTCGCCGCCGCCCTCGGTAGTGCAGCATTTGAACATTTCGGGATAACCGGTGCGGGCCTTGATCTCCAAAAAGGCGTCCACGATCTCATAATCCCGGGGGAACATGCCGAAATTAGAGTCGATGCAGAAGCAGAAGGCGATCTTCTTTTCCGCGAACCATTCCATCTCCGCCACAACCCGCTCCAGGGGGAACTGCCGCATCTTCAGGTCGATGCTGCCCCAGTCGCAGTAGGCGCAATGGAACGGGCAGCCCCGGTTGGTCTCCATCAGCGCGGAGAACACGAGGTCGTCGTTTTCCAGGATGTCGTCAAACCAGCCCTCCAGATAGGGCGAGGGATAATCCACGGTGCAGAACTTTTCCATGGGGTTCTTGACGGCAATGCCGTCTTTCCGGTAGGAGAGATTCGGCACCGAAGAAAAATCGCCGTCCGTACACAGATGCAGCAGCAGACCGAGGAAGGCAGGCTCTCCTTCCCCGTGGATCAGAAAGTCGATAAACGGATATTCGTTCAGCTGCTCCGCGGAATGATTGTAGACGTTGTGCCCGCCGAAGACGATCACGCAGTCGGGATAGCGTTCTTTCAGCCTGCGGGCAAAGGCGATATTGTACTCAAAATTCCACAGATAGGTGGAAAAACCGACCACGGCAGGCGATTCCATGGAACCGATCGCCTCGTCCAGGTCTTCTTTTTTGTAGATGAACCGCTTCATGCGGTAATTGGCCCTGACCGTTTCGTTCTGAAAGGCATAGGCGATCAGCAGCCCCGTGGCGTAGGGCAGGTAGGCGGATTCGTTTTTCCCCGAGCCGTGCGTATCGCAGGGCTGCAGCATATAGATATTTCTCATTGCGCCGCCCCCTTATATTCCGTCGTGATCTCCTCCGGGGAATAGAGATTGCGGGAATGCTTTCTGCCGTACCAGACGTTCATACGGGCGTATTCCGCCATGGAGTCGGCGGGATGAAGGTTGACCGTGCGCAGCGCCACCGCCTCCCGGGGCAGCGGCCGGTAGTCGTTCACGGAAATGTGCCGGAAATACCGGCCGAAATCCACGGAAAACGACGCCTCTGCCTGCGTATCCTCCGGCTTGCGGAGAATCAGCTTCTGGTAGGCGACGACCTCCTTCAGCAGAGGATCGTCGGGGAAGAAACCGGCGATGAACGCCCCCGTCTCTTCAAAAAACCGGTCCGCCTTCACGATGCACTCCAGATACATGGCCTCTTCCAGCGGATACTCGATCTCACCGAAAACCGGATTGAAGTGGGCCACGCAGAGGGGCTCGCCCCGGTTCAGGGCGCTGAGCTTCGCATACATCTCCGCATAGTATTCGCCGATCACGGTTTCGGGACGGGCCGCCGCGAAAGCGATGAATTTTTCAAAAAACGCCTTGTAGCTGACGCCGTGCTCATAGTACAGATACTGCGCCGGGCTCTGCAGGAAGCCCATATAGTAGAAACACTGAATGACCAGCCCGAAAATGCAGGTTTTCACCCAGGAATCATAATCCATGGAGTAGGTGGACACGATGATGTTCTGGTACTCCTGCACCTCGCTGTCCCCCATGGCGTGAAACTGGGTATAGGGCAGTTTCGCCGTTCTGATCTTGAATTTCTCGACGCACTCTTTGCTGCCGAGCCGGGAATTCATCAGCAGCTCACAGTAGTGCATGAAAAAGCTCTTGGTGGTGCCGGAACGGATGATCAGATCCAGGTTGTCCGTGAACGTCTCATAGGTCTCCCCCGGCAGCCCGTAGATGACCTCCGAATAAGCCGTGATGCCCGCCGCGTTATACATGGCGGTGAGCTTGCGGAATTTGTCGATGGTCATGTTCTTGCGGCCGATGTTTTCCAGCGCCTCGGGAGCCAGCGTCTGCAGCGCCAGCGACGCGCCTTTGAAGATGCCGCAATCGTTCAGTTTTTTATTGATATTGAATTCCTTATCGCCGCCGCCCTCGGTGGTGCAGCATTTGAAGACCTCCGGCTGCCCGTATTTTTCTTTGATCCGCAGGAACTCGTCCACGATCTCAAAATCCCGCGGGAACATGCCGAAGTTGGAATCGATGCAGAAGCAAAAGTCGATATTGTGCGCGCCGAACCAGTCAAGCTCCGCGTACACCCGCTCAATGGGGAATTGCCGCACGGACAGCCCCAGGCTGCCCCAGTCGCAGTAGGCGCACTGGAACGGACAGCCGCGGTTTGTCTCAAACAGCACGGAAAAGCGAATGGGGTCCGTGGCCAGGATCTCGTCAAACCAACCGTCCAGATAGGGGGACGGATAATCCAGCGTACAGATCCTTTCCGCCGGATTTTTGTGGGGGACGTCCTTTTCCCGGTACGAAATATTCGGAACGCCGGAGAAATCGCCGTCCGTCAGGGCATGGAAAAGAATATCACGGAAAGCGATCTCCCCTTCCCCATGGATCAGGAAATCGATAAAGGGGTATTCCTCCATCTGCTCACAGGAATCCATACGGATATTGTGCCCCCCGAATACCGTGATGCAGTCGGGGTATTTCAGCTTCAGCCTGCGGGCAAATTCCTTGTTGTATTCGTAGTTCCAGATATAGGTGGAGAAACCGACGGCAAAGGGCTCCTCAAAGGAAGCGATCGCCTCGTCGATGTTTTCTTTCCGGTAGATGAACCTGCCGAAGCGGCAGTTCGACCGGACCGTTTCATCCCGGAAGGAATAAGCAACCAACAGCCCCGACGCATAAGGAAGATAGGTGGACTCGTTCTCACCGATCCCGCTGACGTCGCAGGGCTGTACCATATATACGTTTTTCAGGACCGGGTCACCTTCTTCCGTGTTTTTTGATCAGGCGCAATACTTCTTTCAGAAACCCGAAATAGTACCGGAGCGACAGATGGGACTGTCCGTGCTTCCGGACAGAGACCTTCGAGGGGATCTCATAAAACGGGATATCATACATCTCCGGCAACAGCGCCAGCGCCAGAATAAACGTGTCCACGCTGTCGCTGAAATCATACTGCTCCAGCAACGCTTTGGGGGTACACTGAAACATATAGGTGATGTCGCTCTGCTTCGTCCGGAGAAGCACGTGCAGCAGCGTCTGAAAAGCGATATTGCAATACCGCTTAAGAGTGGGATATTCCGCGAAATCGCCCTTGCGCAGCCTGCGGGAGGCGGTGATCACCGCGCCGGGATGCCGCTTTGCCAGCGCGATCATTTCGGCGATATCCCTCGGGTCATTCTCCATGTCCCCGCCGATGGCCGTCACGCAATCGCCCGTTGCGCCGTAAAAACCTTCATAAACAGCCGCGCCGATGCCAGGCCGCTTCTGCCGGATGATCTCAAGTCTGATTTCAGGGAATTCCGCCTGCAGCGATCGGAGATAGGCGACGTAATTCTCTGTGGAACGGTCGTCGTGGATCAGTTTGATCTCGGCGATATCCTCATGACGGCAGGTCTCGTAGATCTGCCCGACGACGTTTTTGATGTCCTCATATTCATCTATTGTGGGAATGATCACAGAAAGCTTCAGAACCGTATCCTCACTGTTTCATTAATGATAACCCATACACAATATAGGCGGCGACCGCCGCTGTGCAACACCCCGCCGCAGCCGGTTTCATTTTTGTATAATCCGCAACGCGATGCAGCGCAGCCCCTTTATCAAAATAGACCGTGGCAAAAACAAAAAACTGTGACAACAACGCGGCAGAGACCCAGCGCCAGATATCCGTGGAGATAATCAGTTCGGGCACCAATACAAGCGCCTGTCCGATAAAACAGAAGTAGGGCAATTTCTTTAATCCCTTTTCTTTGAAAGCGCAAATTCCCCAAACGACAGCGGCAAATAAAAATACCGGCAGGAACAGACAGAGATCCTTGTAAAGCATCCCCCCGTCGAACCCTTTGATCGTCCAGTTTTTAAGAAATTCAAAAAAATCCCCGATATTCTCAAAATAATCGTAATCCTTATACTGACCGAAAATATAAAAGTCAAAATAAGGACGGTATATGGGCGCTCCCATAATCCCCGTCAGAGCATCTCGCTGGCTCACCGTCAAACTGAATCTGGCCAACATATGCTGATAAAACTCTTCCGAAGTCAGCCGCAAATAGTTTTTGGAAAGAAAAACAAAATAGTAGAACGAAGCGGCAGATACTGAGCCGCCTCCTGCGAATGCAATCCATTTGCCGACCCGCACCCGCTTCTTTTCCGCAAAAAAAGCATAATACAACAGCAACGTGAGCATGGGCGGCAAAAAGGAAAAAAGAAACTCGTAATGTATCGCCATTCCGACCAGACAGAAAACAGGGGTGACGAAGGCCGCCAGCGGCGTTTTGAGAAACGCCAGCCAAACAAGGAATAACAGCAGCAGATAGACGTCCAAAAGCCCTGGGGCAGACATGTTTTCCACCACCGCCAGTGGGTTCGTCATCATCAGGAGACCGAACAGCGCCGCAGGAACCGATCTGTTTTTCAACCCCGTCCGCAGCAGAAGCCCCACGATCACCGCCTGGCCGACCAGCGAAAGAACGACGGAAACGTTGATAATCCTGTTCATCAGATCAATGCTCACCTTATCCGTGAACAGTGAAATCACCGCGCCGACAAACAGTCGGGAACAATACCCGACGCTGTAATCGCAGACGTAAAACTGATAGGTGGGTGGGGTGGCCGCAAGATGGAAAAGCTGGAATTCGCTGCCCCGGCTGATCCCGGCATATGACAGCAGCGTGACGATGATGAAAACGGGGACGGCGACCGGTTTTTCCGCGAAACGTGTCAGCACTTGCCAGCACTTACCCAAAATACAACCGCAAAAGCCGGCGGTACGTGACGCTGCCGCGGCTGCTTTCGTGCCAAAGAATAGGAAATTCGCTGCCGTCTTTTGTGACGCGGAAGCTGCAGTTCCGGCCGCTTTCCGGGCGGACCGTGAGCCTCCCGAGAACGCTTTTTCGACGGTTCGGCGCGCGGCGGCTCTCCGTGCGGCGCTTTCCGCTTCCAGCTTCCGCTGTTCTGCCGCACGCAATTTTTCTTCCTTCGCCCATTCCTGTTCCTGTCTTGCTCTTTCGCGTTCCTCTTCAGTTAAATATGCCATATTCCTTCAGTTGTTTTGATTTAAATTTAGATTTATTGTAACACTATTTCTAATCATTGTCAAACAGAAAAACCCACGTCGCGATCCCGTTCAAAAGAAAACTCCCCCACGGAATCCGTGAGGGAGCCTCTTTACTTTTTAGAGGGAAGAATTCCCAATGCTTACTTTTTGCCGAACAGTTTGGCAATCATTCTGAAGAATGCGATGATTCTGCAGATAAATCCGTTGTAGCCGAAGAGTCCACCGTTCTTGCCGGCATGGTTTCTGCCGCACTTGTCGCAGTTACCGGTCGTTGTACCATCTGTCGAGCTGTTCAGATCGGTGCCGCATTCATCGCAAACACCGTCGTCATCAGCGTCAACATGTCCGGTCGCTGTTCCGACAACGTGCATGGACTCGCCGCAAACTTCGCAAGCGACTTCATATTCTGCTGCTTCTGTACAGGTACCTTCTTTTACGACGGTAATATGATTCTCATCATAGACATAGTGATGGGCGCCATAGTCTCCCTGCGTAGTGCTGGCTACTCTACCGCAAACCGTGCAGTACTTGGTGGTAACGTCTCTCTCCTGGCAGTTGGCCGCCTCTACGGTTTCGGTGACGTAATTATGATCCGCGTATCCGCCGTAATAGAGGCCGCAGACGACGCATTTCGCCTTTTCCGTGCAGGTAGCTGTTCCGCCGGTATGGCCGTATGCCTCTAGGAAGTCATAATCATACGTCGCGCCGCAGCGGCTACAGGTTGCTGTGGTATAACCCTTTTCCGTACATGTCGGAATGGTAAAGATCGGATTCGTCCAATCGTGCTCCAATGCAGGAATGACGATTTCGTCGGCCGTGTACTCTTCTGTTCCGGCAACATTCTTATAATACTTGCCTTCACAACGCGAGCACACAAAATACTCAGGATTTCCGGCGACTTCACAAGCCGCCTCCTTCGCTTCGACCTTCGTCATGTCATGGCCAAGCTTCGTGAGGACCTTCGTCTGAGCCGCTTCGTCAACGACAGCGCTGTGCGCTTCGCAGCCCTCCACGGTACAGTAACGCACCCTGGAACCGTCTTCAAGGCAGGTCGCAGCCTTCACAAGCTGCCACTCGCCCCACTGGTGCCCGGTGGCGGGCACGTCCTTGGGCTCTGTCAGAAGCGTGTCGCAGTTGACGCACTTCTCATAGGCGGTCTTGCCCTTTTCGGTGCAGGTTGCCGCAACGGCGGGAATGGTCTCCCAAACGTGTTCCAGCTTGGGCGTCGCGGTCTGTGCCTGCAGTACCTCTCCGCACTCGGAGCAGGTCAACTCATCGGTCAAACCGGTTTCGGTGCAGGTAGCCTCTTTGCCTTCCTTCGTCACGGAGGAAGTATGCGGCAGCTTTTCTACCGTCGTATACTCTTTATATCCGCAAGCGGAGCATTCCACGTAATTCAGTCCGACCAGCGCGCAGGTTGCAGGTCTTTCGACCTGTTCCGCACCGAAGGTGTGAGCGATCTTGTCGATCACTTCGCAGCCTTCCAGAACCGTGCCGCAGGTTTCGCAGATCTTACCGGCCGTCTTGCCTTCCTCGGTGCAGGTAGCGGGCACTTCCGCCACGTCCTTGGGCGTATGGCCAAGAGCCGGGATCGTCTCAGTGATCTCATTGCCGCAGCGCTTGCAGTACTTGGTCTGAGATCCGGCGTTCTCGCAGGTAGCCGCCGTCACGATCCATTCACTGTAGTTATGGCCGAGGGCTGTGATCACGTCGCCGCCGACGGTGGCGTCACAGAACTTACACTGCATCACCGCGCTGACGCCGTCCTCAGTGGAGGTGGCGGGAGGAGCGGGGGTCTTCTCGATGGTGTAGGTGTGAGCGATCTTGGGCAGCCACTTGTAGTTGGTCAGGATCTTGCCGCAGACGTCGCAGACCTTGTACTCGGATTTACCCATCTCCGTGCAGGTGGCGGGCTGTTCCGGAATGGTCTTCTCGGTATGATCGGCAAGCGCGTCATAGACGACCTCCGTATAGTCGCAACCGTCGCGCTGGCAGCTATAGGTGGTATAGCCGGCCGTCTCGCAGGGCTTGTCGGACTCGGTGCGAACGCCGTCGTCCAGATCATGGCCGAGCGCGGGCTGTGTGGTCACCGCCGTGCTGCCCTCCGCGATCTCACCGCAGCGAGAGCAGACCTTACCGGCGGTATGGCCGTCCTTGGTGCAGGTAGCAGGCTCGGCGGGAGTCTCAACGAAGTTGTGTCCAAGAGCTGCTTTGACCGTAGCGGCCTCGGTGATCTCGTTCTTGCCGTCCTTATCGGAGAAGAACTTACCGCAGTTGCCGCAGGTGAAGTACTCGATATTACCGGTCTCCGTGCAGGTAGGCTCCACCTTCATGTGGCGGGTCATGGCATGACCGAGCGCCGGGATCACGTAGGAATCCACAAGCACCATATTGCAGCGTTCGCAGACGATCTTTTCAGACTTGCCTTCCGCGGTGCAGGTAGCGGGTACTTCATCCGTCTTCTTTTCCTGATGGCCGAGCGCATCCGTGAAGTTGCGCTTCTCGGTATGCATCTCATTGTTGGCGCACACGTACAGGTCATAACCCTTCACGGTGCAGGTGGGGGCGACCGTCTCGCTGAATGCATAGTTGTGGCCGATGGCGGGAATGATTCCGTCAGCGGATTCCACTTCCACGAACGTACCGTCAGCGATATCGTAATATCTCGGACGGCTGTTATCCTCCGTCTTCACGGTATTGCCGCAAAGAGCGCAGGCAGCGGTGGCGTACTTGCCGGTGCCTTCACAGGTGGGCGCCTTATAACCGCCATAGGTGATGACAAGGTTGCCGTTTGCATCCATGTGGTTGAAGGCGGGAAGGATCTTCTTCCAGACGTGTCCGCAGTCCTCGCACTTCAGGTATTGATAACCGTCCTTTGTGCAGGTGGCGTCCTTGGCAGCGGTGACGTCGTTATCCTGATTGTATTTCGTTCCGCGGATCGCATAGACTTCGGAGCTGGTCATCTCCTTATAATGATGCGAATACGCGTCGTACGTCGCCTGAACGGTGATATCATCCTGTACGTTCTTGAACTTCGCAGTGTAGTTGATACCGGAAGTGGAGGAGGTGTACAGTCCCTTGCCGTCCGAACGGACCCACTCGCGGAACACGTAGTGGTACTTATCATTCGCATGAATGATATTGCTGCTGTCAATGATCGGTTTGCCGTTCGCGTCCTTATCGGCGAGCTTCACCGTAGGCGCGGTAACAACGTATCTCTCGTTCGTGGCGGTATCGTCGCGCAGCAGATCATCATAGGAGACCTGCTTCGTCTCACGTTTATAGTCGCCTTCCAGATCGCTGCCGTCGTAATAAACGAAGGTCACGTTCTGGTTATTGACGCTGAACCGAGCAAACAAAGACTTGTCGATACGGGTCTGCAGTGTGCCGCCGGTCTTGGCGTACTTGGCAGTTTCAGCCTCGGAATCCACATCGTCCCAACCGATGAAGGTGTAGCCCTTCTTCACGGGGATGACGTTGGCAGGGTTAATATCAAACAAAATCTCCGCCACGTTATTAATACTTGCGTTGCCGGTGGCCGTGCTGATATATTGCGTCTTATACTGGGTATCGGGAGTGGGAACCGCTGTGATACCGTCGTGCGTGGTATTGTAGTCCAGCGCGAGGGTATCGTTCTGATACACCGCGTAGTACTTGTACTCCGCGTCGCGGACGGTGTGGCTTTCGGAGGTCACTGTGGCGGCAACCGTTGCCGCTGCATTGGTGGTGGTATCCGTCCGCCAGCCGCAGAAGGTGAAGGTTCTGCCGTCCAGCGTGATGGTCTTATTAAAGCCGCTGGTGGGAACCGTCACATCCGCCGCGGTAGGAGTATTGGCGTCCGTCTTTCTCAGAGTGGTCGTCTGAATGGCAGACGTCTGAGCACCGGCAGAGGTATAGGTATAATACCGCGCCGTGGTGGTGCATTCATAGACGGGATAATACGTATAGTACTCCGTGCCGGGGTGCTCCTTGACGGGCACATCCGTTTCCCTGGTTTCGAACGCGCTGAACCCAGTAGAGGTGGTGTCCTCCCTGTTCCAGCCCTTCAGGGTGTAGGTAACGCCGTCCTTGGTATAAGAAGTGACGACCTGAGTAGCTTTCGGGAACAGAACATAACCTGCGTTAGCGGTTCCCTCCGCCAAGCCGGACACATCAAAATACTGCGCCGTCGCACTGGCGTCATAATACTTGAACTTCGCCATGATGGTGGTGCCCACGTGCTTATATACAGGATGCAACTCTGTGGGCGTCAGGTTCGCCGTGGACGTAGGCGTTCCCGCGCCGGGCACAGCCAAGGTTGCCGTCTCGGCGTTATAGGCGATGGTAGCCGTGCCCTCGCCGAGCTTCGTGGGCTTTGTCAGAGACCAGCCCTGCAGCTCATAGATCTTGCCGTCCAGCGAGAACCTGCGGATAATGCTGTCTTCGCCACTCTCTGTCACAGGGGGAACAGGCATGGCGCCTGTCTCGCCGTCACCGTTGACCGTCACGTCTTTTTGGATAAAGCTGTAGGAATCGGTCTGTGCGCTCGTATAGTAGTTAAATTTGGCGTAGAACTTGGTGGTGGTCAGCGCATAGACCGGATAGAAGGTATAGCCGGCCACGCCCGTGTTGACACTGTGGGTTGCGCCGAATCCAATGTCTGCCTGCTGCGTCGCGCCGCCCCATTTGGCGGAGGTGGTGCTGGAATCCCTGCACCTGCCCTGTCCGGAGCCGGATCTTGCGGACTGGCAGCATCTGGTGCATGTGCTCCGTCACCCCGAAAGTACCGTGGAGATCGCGATTGCGGGAAAGTATACGCAG
>CAMVNL010000003.1 GCA_947168785.1 uncultured Clostridia bacterium
AATACAAGTCCTTCGAGGGCACGCAGGTGATCCCCCTGATCCCCCGCATCGTCACCACCACGGACGTCTTTGAGGACGGCTACCCCGCCGACCGGGCGGCCGACCGGCTGGCGGCCCTCGGATATGAGGGCATCGACATGGGCTTCGACTACTGGGTCTTTGAGGGCTCCCCCTTCCTGGCGGACGACTACCTGACCTGGGCGAAGTCCCTGAGGGAGCACGCCGACGGGCTGGGTATCCCCTACACCCACGCCCACGCCCCGGGCGAGGCGGACGACTACGACTGGGCGGTCCGCTCCATCCGCGCCGCCGCCGTGCTGGGCGCAAGGTATTTAGTGGTCCACCCGATATTCCAAAACGCCGACGGCAGTACCATCAACGGCAAGCTCCAGTTCCTGTCCGTCAACGCGGCGGCGATCAAAAAGCTGCTGCCTGTTGCGCAGGAGTGCGGCGTGGTGCTGCTGTCCGAGAACATCCTGTGGGGCGCTTCCGCCGACCCCCGCATCATCGCGGACCTGGTCAAACGGGTGGATTCCCCCTGGTTCGGCTGGTGCTTCGACGTCGGCCACGCCCACTGCTGCGGCTATGAGCCGGATATCCTCCGCAAGTGCTCCGTCGCGCCACTGTCCCTGCACATTCAGGATAACGACGGCAGCGGCGACGGCCACCTGATCCCCGGCGACGGCACCATCGACTGGGACCTGTTCCTGGCGGTGCTGAAGGAGATCGGCTATCTCGGCGACTGTGTGCTGGAGGCCCACCACCAGAGCCTTGAAGCCCCCGACGCGGAGCGGGACGCGATCCTCGCCCGTCTGATGGAGACGGCAAAGACCATGCGGGACCGGATGCGCTTTGACTGACGCGAAGGCGGAGACGCAAATGGAGAAACCGTGGATCCGCCCCACAGGCGGCCGGGATTCGGCAAACAGTCCCGCATGAAATCCCTATTGCCGCCTGCATAAAGATCATGGTCATTTACTGCTCTACCAATTAATACTTGAAGATTTCTGCTTGTCTAAACGCCGCAATACGGCGTCAGAAATCCTCGACAGGCGACAGCCTGTCTTGCGGTTTCTTCCTTGTCTTGCGACGTTTATCCGGCGCATAAATAATTCACGATTAAATTGGTGGAGCAGTATAAACAAAGATAACTGCCGCTGTAAATAGAATACAGCTCCGTTTCGTCAAGGAGGCTAAGGGGATGAAACAATTCACAAAACAGTTTTTTCTGCTGTTTCTGTCGCTGGCGCTGCTGCTCGCCGCCTGCGGCACGCCCCCGGCGGCTTTTGCCCGAAGGCCTCCCGTCGGTGAGACGGAGACCGCAGCTCCGGAAACCTGCGCGCAGGTTTTTTTTCGGCAGATCATGACGCGGCTTTCCATGCTGTGCGAACTGCTCAGGCGCCTGTTCGGTACTGACGAAACGGAAGACGCCGGGGGAACAGACGTGATCCGCGACGTGACCGTGGACAAGTCCCGGTATCTGCCCGGAGAGCAGCCGCAGGTCTCGGTGACGCTGTTCTCCGGGGAGGACATGTCGGCAAAACTGACCGTCAGAGCCATTCACTTTGCGGAGACGGTTTTCAAGGAGACGATACCGGTCGAACTGACAGCCGGCGAACCCGCAACGGAGGCCTTCACCCTGACGCTGCCGGAAACGGACTTTACCGGCTATGCGGTGGAAGCGTACCTCCGGCAGGGGGAACAAACGGTGGATTGCGCCATGACCGCCGTGGAAGTGGCCTCCGACTGGTCCCGCTTCCCCCGGTACGGCTATCTGACCGACTACACCGCCAAATCCCCGGAAGCGCTTGACGCCGTCATCGACCGGCTGAACCGCTTTCACATCACGGGCCTTTTCTTCTACGACGTGATGGACCGGCACGACCGGCCGCTGGCGGGAACGGCGGACCATCCCGACGCCGCCTGGCAGACGCTGGCGCGGCAGAACGCATCTTTCTCTTCGGTCAAAGGGCTCATCGACCGGGGACACGCCCGGGGCATGAACGCCTATCTTTACAATCTGCTGTTCGGCGCGTATCAGGATTATGAGGCGAGCGGCGTTGACCGTTCCTGGGGACTGTTCCGGGACCCGCAAGCGAAGCAACAGGACTACCACGGAGAGCTGCCCGGCGACTGGGAGACCCAGCGCATCTACCTGTTCAACCCCGCCAACCGGTCCTGGCAGGACCATTACCTGAAAGTGACCAAGGATGTGCTGGGGGCCTTCGGCTACGACGGCCTTCAGGCGGATTCCCTCGGCGGCAGAGGCGCGCTTTACGACGCGGAAGGAAATGAAGTGAATCTGGCGGAGGCCTACGTGCCGCTGCTGAACCGCATACACGACGAGCTGGGGACGAAGGTGATTTTCAACCCGGTTTCCGGCTATGGCAGCGACGAGATGCTCTCGCGGACCGATTACGATATCATGTATGAGGAATTCTGGGAGAGCGACGGCAAGGAGTACCGGGATCTTCGCGATGAAGTGTACCGCCTGCGGGAAAAGATGACGGATGACAAGGGCGTCGTGCTGGCAGCCTACATGGACCGCGGAAGTTCCGCCGACGCCTTCAACCCCGCCGGTGTGCTGCTGACGGACGCCACGCTGATGGCCTCCGGCGCGGCGCATCTGGAGCTGGGGGACACGGGGATGTTGAAAAGCGAATACTACCCCGGCAGCACACTGACCGTGGACGAGACGCTGAACGCGGCGCTGGAGCGGTACTACTCCTTCTCCGTAGCCTATGAGAATCTTCTGCGGAACGCTGCCTTCCGCCCCACGGACAAGCAGACGAAGATCAACCTGCTCACGGTGAAGGACAAGCCGAGGAAGAACGCCGTCTGGTGCGTCAACCGGGAGAACGGTAACGGCGACCTGGTGCTGAATTTCCTCAATTTTACAGGGCTCGAATCGCTGGAATGGATGGACGCGGACGGAACGCAGCCCATGCCGGAAAAACGGACTGACCTGCACGTGCTGCAATACGTGGAGAAAGCACCCTCCCATGTGTACCTGGCCTCTCCCGACGGCAGCGGGATCATGGAAGAGCTCCCCTTCGCCGAAGGCCGGGACCTCAAAGGAAAATACGTCACGTTCATCCTGCCGGAGCTGAACGTCTGGAGCATGATGTATATCGTCCGGTGAATCAGGAGACGAAAAGGAGAACAACCAATGGAATTTGTATCGTTCATAAAGGCGCTGTGGGCCGCCTTCCTCAGCCTGCTGATGATGATATCCCCCGGCGGCTTCCCCCGCGTTCCCCACGCGAAGGATTTCGAGCTGGTCTGGTCCGACGAGTTCGACGGCGACAGCGTTGACGAAACAAAATGGGAGGGCCATTACTGCAACAATACGGAGGCCGTGATCCGCCGCGGCAGCTACTGGCACACGGATATGGCGACGGTGGAGGACGGCAAGCTGCACATCCGCACCGCCTACTATCCCGAGGGCTACAACGGCAACGGCAAGCCCGGCTGGTACACCTGCGCCCTCGATACCAACGGCCGGTACAAGCAGAGATACGGCTATTTCGAGACGCGCTGCATCCTGCCCAAGGGCAGCGGGCTCTGGGCTGCCTTCTGGATGCTGTGCGGCGGCATGGGGAACGTGGGCAACGGCGGCACCGACGGCGCGGAGATCGACATTTTTGAAGCGCCCTATTACACCGCCAGGCACAACCGGAAGGTATCCTCCAACATCCACTACGACGGCTACGGCGAGGACCTGCGCAGCACCAACGTCTGCGAGCCCTATCTGCTGCTGAACGACCCCTATGAGGAGTTCAACACCTACGGCCTGGAGTGGAACGAGGACGGCTATATTTTCTACGTGAACGGCGTCGAGACCGGCCGCAGCAATTTCGGCGGCGCTTCGCAGGTGCCGGAATATATGATCCTCTCCATAGAGGTGGGCGGCGCCGACGCCGTGCCCGGCGAAAGCTGGAGCGGCAGCATCCTGACCACAGACGATATGCCCACCGATTTCATCATTGACTACGTGAGAGCCTATCAGTACAAAGACTGACCGCAACAGAAAAGAGGAACCGCCATGATGCAGAAAATACTGGCCTTTTTCCTGAGCGTGATGATGTTTTTCTCCACGGGTTTTTCCACAGGGAAGGTCTCCATTCAGCAGGCGGCGCAAATCGCAAAGGACCCCTGCGCGGCCGCCGGGTGGGAGCTGACGGAGCTGCTGATGCGTCGATGCAGCAACCTTGTCACCCATAAGCTCTACAAACGGACCAACGAAAAGGGTTCCCCCACCGTGTGGCCCGCCGCGTCGTACATCGAAATGCTCTGCGACGCTTACCGGCTTTGTCCCGCCAACGTCAGCCTGAAGCTGCACTATGCCGACGCGCTGACTAAGGTGCTGGACCGCTACAAGGTGGAAAACGCCCGGATCAACGCCCCGCAGGGGACCTATGACGGCGTGACCTACTATAACGCCTCCGCCGGGGGCGAGGGCGATTTCTATTACGACGACAACGCCTGGATCTGTATCCAGCAGCTGCTGGGGTACCGGAATCTCGGCAAACCTGAACTGCTGGCGGACGCGGAAAAGAACCTGGCGTTTCTGTGGACCGGCTGGGACGATGCGCTGGGCGGCGGTATTTACTGGTCCAGTGAATTTCTGGGCAAGCACGCCTGCGACAACGCGCCCATCGCCATCGCGGAGCTGCTGGCCTATCAGATCACCGGCAAGGAAATCTATCTGGAGCGGGGAAAGCTGCTCTACGACTGGATGAACGCCGCCCTGCGGGAAAACGACCTCTTCAGCGACGCCATCCTGCTGACCGGCGAAATCAGCGAGTGGAAAGGGATCTATAACCAGGCCACCATGATCTACGCCGGCAGCCTGCTGTATGAGATCACCGGCGAGCAGACCTATTACGACCTGACCGCCGCCACCGTCAACGCCACGCTGGACCTGATGTTCGAAGTGACGGAGGAAGAAGACGGCGCGGCCCGCGTTACCATGCGGGAGAACCCCATCTTCAAATCCTGGTGCGTGGGATGGCTGGCCCGCAGCTACGTGAAATTCTACGAGACTGACCCGCGGAAGGACACGCTGCCGCTGGAACGGCTGACGGCCGTTCTGACCGACGAACTGGCCACCAGGGACGGCGACGGGCTGTACGATCCCTTCTTCTGCTCGGGCGGCGCCGACCCGGAAAGCTATACGGAACTGTTATCCCAGTGCGGCGTGGCCGCCGCCTTCCTCTGTGCGGGGTATTATACCGCCCTGCTGAAAGAATAACCGGATAAACGGAAGGGAGACGCTTATGTTATATTTTACCGCTGTTTTTTCCAAACTCATCGCCATGCTGCTTTCAACGATCTTCATGATCGGGTTGCCCATGGCCGGTATGCCCGCGCCCACCCTGCGGGGCGGCGTTACGATCACCGCCCATTCCGGCGCCGTGGGTCTGCCGGATAACTCCATCGCTGCCATGGCGGCCGGCGCCGCCGCAGGCGCGGAGATCGTGGAATTCGACCTCAACTTCCGGGCGGACGGCACCCCGGTGCTCTCCCACAACGACCCCGGCGAGGAGGAATGCGCCACGCTGGAGGAGGCCTTCGCGTTTCTGGCGGCCAGCCCGCACCTGCAGGCCAACGTGGACGTGAAGAGCACCGCCTTTATCGACAAGGTGCAGCCCATGGCGCAGGAGGCCGGCGTACTGGACCAGCTCTTTTTCACCGGGCTGGATGAAACCACCATCCCCATCGCGGCGGCCGCCTGCCCGGACATCCCCTATTACCTCAACGTCAGCAAAGTGGCGGAAGACGAGGATTTCGCCGCTCTGGCGGACAAGGCCCTGGCGCTGGGGGCCATCGGCGTCAACCTCTACTACCGGAAGGCCTCCCCCGAACTGTCCGCCGCCATGCACGAAAAGGGGCTGCTGGTATCCGTGTGGACGGTCGACCATCTGGACGAAGCCGTGCAGGCGGTCCGGACCGGCGCGGACAACATCACCACCTACCGTCCCATTCTGGTCCGCGCTTTGGTTCCCCGCGTCTGCTGACGGATAAATTTCATTAAAATAAACGAACAAGGATCCTTGAACAAGAGCGTTCAGGGATCCTTATCTGTTTATGAAAGGGGGATTTGTCGGGATGCTTCGCATCCAGTCGGAAGTCATCAGTCGGAAGTCGGAAGTCCCGAAACCGTCAGGTCCGTAAGGATCATTACACATGCCGGTAGAAGGAACGTGTACCGAAGAAAGCCTTTATTTGCTTGATGCAGAATATGATTTGCCGTCGCAAGACGGCAAACCGAGGAGCGTAAGCGACCTTATCGGCGCAAGCCGATTTTGACTTCCGACTTCCCACTTCCCACTTCCGACTCGTCGAGTGCCAGCCCGACAAACTCGCACTTTTCTTTTCTCTTCGCTTACGCGGCTGCGTCCATGGTGTAATCGCCGACGATGGTATCATAGGCTGCAATGGCTTCCGTAAACCGGGCCGTCAGGGCGTCTTCGGCGTACAGGCCGTCCGCTGTGCGGGAAACCTCCGGGAGCTCCACCGGGTACACCACCGGGGGATGGGCCAGGTCCAGCAGGGAGAGGCTGCGGAGCTGCGCGGTGCTCTGGTAGACCAGGTCCACCGACCAGAAGGGCGCGCCGTCCTGCGACAGCCAGCGGGAGAACACCAGCTTGCAGCCGATGGGGGTCTTTTCCACCGTCTCCGGCAGGTCGTATTCCGTCACACCGAGAGAGGCCAGCACGCTGCCCACGTTGGAATCGTGTCCGCACAGGAAGGTGAAGACCCTGCCCTCTTGCTTCATTTCGGCGGCGATCTCCTGCAGCAGCGGGTGCGCCACGTTGGGGGCGATCAGCGGGGAAGTGAACAGTACGTCGCCGTAGACGTCCTTGATCTCGCTGATCGTCTGCCAGTCTTCTTTGCTCAGGGTGTGACCGAAGGCGGCGCGGGTCTCGTCCGCCTCCTCATAATATTGCAGCACCAGCGCGTCGCTGACGGAGCAGGCGGTTTTCAGGGAGCCGCTCATGCCCGGTTCCGCATTCAGCTCCAGCTTCAGCGTCAGGTCGTCCGTCACCAGCGGCGTCACGTCGCCGTTTTTCCAGGCTTCCGAGTCCTCCAGGTCGATCACGTCGGCCAGCAGCGCATAATTGTCCGCAAGCCCCGCGATCGTGTCGTCGAACCGCTGGCGGATCTGCTCCTCCGCGGCGGCGCAGTAAGCCGGGCTGACGAAGGTGAGCTGGGGCGTGAACACCGGGTCCATGGTATCAAATTCCACGTGATATTCCACCGGCAGATTGGCCGTGGGCAGCAGACCCGCGGTGAAGTATTCCGCCGTGGCGATGGTGCGCTGCTTGGAGTTGGCGTACACCCGCACCGCGTCGCCCTCCGGATGGTAGTTTTCCGGGAAGAGCGATTCCGACTCCATCCACTTGCGGAAGTACTGGCCCATCAGGGTCTCCAGCGCGCCGCCGCGCAGGGACAGCTCGCTGGCCCCGGAGCTCCACTGAAACCATTCGTGGGGCGTGATGGTCCCCAGCATGGAACCGCTGCCGCTGAGGGGCGAACGGATGTTGTGGCGGCTGAGCACCACCACCTTATCCAGCGTGTAGCCCTCATGGGTCAGGCTGCAGACCGCCCCCTCGGCTTCGTCCGCCGGTTTGTCTGTTTCAGTCGTCGTGTCCGCGGCGGTCGTCTCGATCTCTGCCGCCGGTACTGCGGTCTTCTTCGGGCCAACCCAGTACACGACCTGCGCGGTCAGCGTACAGGCCAGCAGCAGCGACACGATCATCAGTAATACTTTTGTCCGTTTGTTGTTCATTAGACGGTCTCCTTGCGATAGTGGTTTTGCTTTGCTTTTTGCCTCTTTCCGTCAGCGCGCCGGGCGGGCGATGACGGCCAGCGCCTGTCCCGGTTTTACGGTCAGGCTGATCTTTCCGTCCCGGACGGCCGCTTCGCCGCAGGGGACGTTGCCCTCCGCCGTGATCTCATACACGTCGGCCGTCTCAAAGGCCGCGTCGGGAATGTCCCACGCGCCGGATCTTCCTTCGTCGGAATAGGCGATGAAAACTTCGTTACCCTCATCCAGCGGCAGCAGCACGTCGCCTCCCTGTTTCAGGATCGCCCCGTTTTTGGTGATGGACCGGTCCGCCGCCCGGCTGATCACGCCACCGGAGAAATACACGGTGTAGCGGTCCTCCGGCTCCGCCGAGGGGTCCTCCTCATAACGCAGCCGCTGATACCGGTTCAGGTACACGTAGGGCAGGTGATAGGTGCAGAACTCCCACAAAAAGGCGGGTGCCCAGTCTTCGGCCCGTGGGCCGTACTTCCGCCAGATATCCTCCCCGTGCATGGTGCCGTAAAACACCTTCATTTGCGCCGGGTCGTTCAGGTGGCCGCTGTAAAGGGCGGGCGGGATCTCCATGCACTCTTTCATGCTCACGCAGCTGGTCCACCAGGTGGCGGGGATGCGCCCCAGCGTGCGGATGGGCACGGTCTCCCACGGCACCTCCGTCATATCCTCCCCCAGCGTCTGATAGAGCTTGCGGATGGGGTGGGTGAGGGATTCGTTGCGTAGCGGCGCTTCCCGGTAGGTATATTCGCTGGTCACGTCGATCCCGAGAGAAGCGATATAGTCCAGCATCTTGTTCCGCGCCTCGTCCTGCTCCTCCACTCCCGTTCTGGGGTTCAGGTTTTCGGCGATGCAGAAGTTGTCGAGATGGACGGTGCCGGCCTCCCGCACGGGCGTGACCTCACAGAACCGGTCCCACACCTGCCGGAACAGGCCGCTTTCCCAAAACTGCTTATAGGAGGTCTTGTAGCCGTCCCGGCCGTTGAAGATCTCAATGGGCGTGGGAACGCCCTCCCTGTTATTGACAAGGGCGTTCGCCGCCGCCAACTGCGGGAAGCAGGGCGTGGCGGTGTAGGCGTCGGAGACGTTGACGTGGAAGCTGACAACGGTGTGGTACCGCTTTGCCTCTTCAAACAGCCAGTAAAGGCTGTCTCGGGCGGTCTTGTCCTGCGGGCGTTTGAGCGCCTCGTTGACCACGTCCATCTCCGGGTAGCAGTCGTCGTGGCCAAGGCCCTGCCAGCCCACCAGATAGACGATCTTTTGCGTCCCTTGGGTCAGGTGATCCACGGCCTTGATGATCTCCAGCGCCTGTTCAAAGCTGATATATACGTTTGAACGGTTGTTTGGAAAATCCGGGTCCGCCAGATACATCTTCATCCAGAGGATTTTGCTGTAATCATAGTTCCAATGCGGTTTGAGTGAAGCGTTCATTGGTTCCCCTTTCTGTGAAAAATGCCGTTGCCGCGCCGTTATTGGCTGACCTCGAAGAACACCACGGCGAAGGGGTCCAGCGCCGCGTTCAGGGTGAACGCGCCGTTCTTCACCTGCACGGTGGTCTCCACCGGCTCAAGACGGCAGTATCCGGCGTATTTATCGGTCAGGCTGCGGAAGGTCTGCAGCGCTTCCCCATCCGCGAAGGATGGGCAGCCGTCGTCCGGCGACCAGCTGAATTTGTCGTCGGTGATGCCAAGCGTTACCCGGTCCTTGCGCCACTCGTCGAACCAGTTGCAGTCGTCGTTGACCATATACATGATGACCTTCGCCTCGCCGTCGCTGAACTGCGGCGCGTTCACGTTGAAGGTCAGCTCCGCCTTTGCCTGATAGTCCAGCTTGTTCCTGAAGTTGTAGGCCATGACCCGCAGGGTATCGGTCGTTTCGTCAAAGGCGGCGACGGTCTCCACCTCGGCCTTATAGATGCCCGCGCCCTGCTCCTTCTGCACGGAAGCCCGCCTTGCGCCCTCAAAATCCGCCGCGTGACGGGCGACGTGATAGGTGATCAGGGGGTTGCCGTGGTTCTCGCCGAAGGAGCAGTAATCCCAGCTGGAAAAATAGTTCATGCCGGTGTCGAACATCTCCTTGATGAGCCGCGCGTCAAAGGCGGCCTGATAGGTATCGCCCACGGTACGGGAGGGGAGGGCGTCGCTATCCCGGCCTGCGGCGTTGCCCATGAGGATGCGTCCCTCGTCCACGCCGTAGATCAGGTCGTTGAGGCCGACGGATTCCGCCGCGCCCCGCAGCTCCGCCATGATCTGGGTGATGGTCTTGTTGCCGCCACGGTCGCCGGGTTTGACCTCGTAATAGGAGGCGGAGAGATAGCAGATCCGCGTGCCCTTTTTGCCGGTGGCGTAGTTGGTGCCCACGCCGCAGTGGCGGATAAATTCCGCCTCGTCCCAAAGGCCCTCCGAGCAGGTCATGGAGTGGGCGCCCACGAAAACGTCCTCGCCCAGCACGTCGATCAGCGCCTGCACGGTATAGTCGTACAGCTTGCAGAAGGCCCGCTCCGTCTCCCGGGGGTCCTTGCCGGGGGCAAAGAACCAGTCCGCGTTTTCATATTCGGTCATCACGCCGAAGCGCCACGCCCGCACCTCTTCCAGCCCGAACTCTTCCACCAGGGCTGTCGCGATGGCTTTGATATACCGGTAATACTCGTTGTAGTCGTCCGGCGGGAAGACGTTGACGCTGAAACCGCCCAGATCCGCGCCGGCGGCGGCGATGGCGTTCCTTGACAGCTTGGCGGGCACGTTGCCGAGCTTCAGCAGCGGCTTGCAGCCGGTCTTCAGGATGCCCCGGCAGGAGGCGATCAGCGGGGAGACGTCATAGTCGTCGGTGACGGAAAAATCGTCCGGGTCCGCGAACAGGTCCCGGTCCGCGTTACCGCCGCTGCACTCCATCAGCTGGATGTAATCGACAAATTCATAGGGGTTGTATTCCTCGTTGATGATGGGGTTTTCCGGAAACCGCCCCACGAAGCGGTTGATGTTGCTTTTGACGTTGGGCAGCGCCTCGCCCAGCTGCGCGGTCTCCACCGTGAAGGTGTAGTCGTTCACGAAGTTGTTGAAAAAGGCGTAAAAGTTGGCCCAGATGCCGGTGAAAAACGCCAGCAGCGCGGCAAAGAACTGTTTGAAACCCATTTTTTCTTCCTCCCTGATGGATCGTCGCCGCCGGAATCCCTCCGAGGCGCGGTTTATTCTGAAAAAATCATATCATATCGCGGGGCAAAAGGCAACCGCCAATTTGCCCGGCGTTATTGCCTCTCCGTTTATTCTGCTCCGTCCGCCTGCAGGTCTGTCACCGCCTCCAGCGGGATCGCCTCGCCGGAATCGAGGGTGATGGTGCGGTCGGTCCCGCTGAATTTCCGGACGGTTCCCGTGGCGGTGAGATACGCGCCGCCGCTCTTTTTGCCGTCCGGGACAAACCAGGTGATCGTCACCGGAACTGGGGACTTCACCGACAGAACGGCGTTCAGCCGCCGGTCGATCTCCTCCTTCGCGCTGTCGTCCGGCTCCGCCCAGGCGTCGGTCTCCCGCGCCGCCTCGCCGATCAGGTCCTCATACCCGGTCAGCGCCGCGAAGGGGGAAAACTGCGCCGCCCGGTTCAGCCTCGCCATAGGCGGGTGGTTCGGGTCCACGTAGTGCTCCCGGTCGATGATATCGCCGTAGCGTTGTCTTGCGTCGGATACGTCTTGTGGTTTCATCTTTCACTCTCGTTGTTCCGGTCCGCCGGCTGCCTGTTCGATCTTCTTTCCGTAACGGTACAGCAGCAGGAATACCGTGAAGACGAAGACCGCCGTGACGGCGATGTTGGCCGCCATGTTCTCCCGCAACAGCGCCATCAGCGCCGCAAAGACCGCGCAGGGGACCGCCGCGTGCAGGCACAGCCGCCGGTAACCTTTGCATCTTGTTCTGGCGTACCGGCCCCCCAGCGCAAACAGGAACGAGAAGAACGCCACAAGGGAGCCGATCAGGAATAAAAGCTTGGGCAACAGGCGGATCTCCTCCTCGCGCATGAATTCCAGCCCGTTGGTGATGTTGTTCATGGCAAAGATGATGAAGATGTGCAGCAGCATATAGCCCAGCCCGTTGGTCCGTTTTTCCCGGTCCACGATGTGATCGTAGAACACGCCGTAGCTGAGAAACAGCCCCACCACGATCAGAAACGCCATCAGCGCGAAATAGGCGCTGCGCAGTGAAAAATCGTCCTCGAAATAGGAAGCGACGCCGATGATCATCTCCCCGAAGGTGAACACCACGTACAGCATGGCCCGTTCGGAAAGGTGGGAGAATTCCACCGCCCCGGCGCTGCTGCGCTGCCCGCAGGCCAGCACGGCGGTCATGCCGAAGACGATGGCGGCCAGCGACAGCCACGTGGTCCCCGTGACCCTGTAAAAGGGGATATCCAGCGTCGCGATCGCCGCCTCCGTCAGCAGGATCACGGCCATCCGGACGATCTGCTTTTTCCGCTGCGGGTCCGCCTTGTGATGGCGCAGCTCGATCAGGTACTGCACGCCGATATTGACGAGGATCAGCGCCCACGCCGCGTGGTACTGGGTGTGAAACCGCTGCCAGTCGTTCCGGGTGCCGTCCCCGATGAAATACAGCAGAAACATGTTGATAAAAAGAAATACGTGTTCCCTTACGCTGTGTCTGCCGTAGACGTTGATGTAATAGGTGGTGTAGTTCCAGATCTGGATCACCGCCAGCGTGGACAGCGCGTAGGCCAGAAACGCGGGCGTTGAAACAAAGCCGTCCGCGAAGTGATGCAGCAGCAGATTGTTGCGCCCGATGACATACACGAAGATCAGGTCGTAGATCAGCTCCACGTACTCGACCTTTTTTTCTTTCTTTTCCAGCAGATCTTTTACCATGTGCGTCTCCGTTTGTTTATGTGATGGAAAAGGCGATCGCCTTTTCGGGAAGGAAGGCTATTTCCGGTGGCCGCCCACCTGACCGTTCCGCTCAATGGCGGTGGCGCCGTCCTGCAAATTCAGCCCCTTGACCACGGAGTTCTTGCCGTAGCGGTCCCGGATGTGCAGCAGCGCCTCCTGCATCTTCCGTTCCTTTTCCAGCGCCGCGTCCTCCGCCTGCTTCGCCCTTTCCTCGGCGGCGTAATCCCGGAACAGGCTCAGCTGCTCCGCGGCGTTTTCTTCCTTCTCTTTTGTCTCCTGCACGGTCAGCAGGCGGCAGACCGCCACGTTGAACCGCCGGACGGTCAGGTTCCTGTCCACCAGCCGGTCGTAGATCTCGCAGACCGCCTCCATGATCCTGCCGGAGGAGGAGACGTGCCGGCCGAGGTTGTGGGAACCGTGTACCCGCTGGGGCGCCTGCCGCCCGTAATAGTCCGGCTTGACCGCTCCCTGATAGGCGGCCATGGCCTTCGGGTCCCGCAAATTGGCGGCGTCATAGGCCACGTCCAGCACCACCTGATCGGTGGTCAGCCCCTTGCGCACCAGGTCCATGGCAAGGCCGTCCGCCATCTCCTGCACCACGATGCGCCCTTCGTCAAAGGTATAGGGACGGGCCAGCACCTGGCCGGAGCTGAGGCTTTTGGAATCCGGCGTGTAGGCCTTGCAGTCTGCGATCTCCGTCGGCTCCCAGCCCCAGGCGTGGTCGATCAGCAGCTCCGCGTTGACGCCGAAGAGCTTGTAAAGCTTTTCCGCGTTGCGCACGGAACAGCGTGCCACGTCCCCCATGGTGTTCATGCCGTTATCTTCCAGCCGCCGGGCGATGCCGTGGCCCACCCGCCAGAAATCCGTCAGGGGCGTGTGGCACCATAGCTTTTCCCGGTAGCTTTGCTCGTCCAGCTCCGCAATGCGCACCCCGTCCCTGTCCGCCGGCATCTTCTTCGCCACGATATCCATGGCGATCTTGGCCAGGTACAGGTTGGTGCCGATCCCCGCCGTGGCGGTGATGCCCGTCTCCTTCAGCACCTGCCGGATCAGCGCCATGGCAAAGGCGTGGGCGTTCATGCCGCTGGGCTCCAGATAGGGCGTCACGTCGATGAATACCTCGTCAATGGAATACACCAGAACATCTTCCATAGAGACGTGCCGCAGGTAGATCTCCACGATGCGGCGGCTGTATTGCATATAATATTCCATGCGGGGCGTGGCCACCACCATGGCCGCCTCCAGTGAGGGATCCCCCGACAGCGAGGCGGCGGAGACCGACGGGCAGCGGAATTGGCCCCCCGGCGCCCTTTTCCGCCGTTCATGGTTGGCCAGCGCCAGCTTCTGCTTCGCCTCAAACAGGCGGGGGCGGCCGGGCAGGCCGACGGCCTTCAGCGCCGGAGACACCGCCAGACAGATGGTCTTGTCTGTGCGGCTTTCGTCGGCGACCACCAGCAGGGCGTCCAGCGGGTCCAGCCCCCGCTCGACGCATTCCACGGAGGCGTAAAACGACTTCAGGTCGATCGCCAGATATTGTTTTTGCCGCGCCATCGCTGCCACCGTCCTTTCCCGCGCCGCCGGGCCGTATTTTTGGATCGTTATTAATGCGGCAATTAAATAGTTGGAAATAAGAAAGGTTGTGCTGCCGCATTAATAAAACGATCATAACGCCGTTTTTTGCCGTTTTACGGCAAAAAACATGGCGAAATATTACTTCGGCAATCATAAAACCGTCGTTTATCATTCAGATTATTTAATTGCCGAAGTAATATCTTTCTGATGAAGATAAGTGATATCAATATTGTACCCGCCTCCGAAAGGGATGTCAAGAAGGGAATCCCGTCCGTCGGTCCGTAGGAACGGACCCCGTGCAGACCGGCGGGGGAAGGCATCGGCGCGGGGGCGTTCTTAATCGTTCGTTCTTAGTTCTTGGTTTTTAGCGGTCTTCCGGGCGAGCCTATGTCGTATATGAATTTGCCCGTGCGGCAGCGCGGCGCCTCCGTGCCGCCGTTCACGCAAGCAACATTTTTTTTGCTGTCGATAAAAAACGCGCAAAAATCCTTTCAAATCCGGCCGATCCGTGGTATCATGACAGGGAGCAAACCAAAGGAGACGCGAACATGGAACAGACAGCGACAAACGCAGCGCGGGCCGACGCATACGCCGACGAGGCAAAAACCAGGTGGGGCGATACGGCCGCTTATGCGGAATATGTGCGAAAGACCGCCGGGCAAAGCAAAGAGGCCGTGCAAGCTGCCGGGGAGGGGCTGACGGCGCTTCTCGCCGGTTTCGGCGAGCTGAAAGCGCGGCCCGCCTCCGCTCCCGAGGCGCAGGCGCTGGTCAAAGCGCTGCAAGACTATATCACCGCCCGTTTTTACACCTGCACCAATGAAATTCTGGCGGGGCTGGGGCAGCTTTACGCCGCGGGCGGCGAATTCACCGACCATATCGACCGGGCTGGCGGTCAGGGTACGGCCGCCTTTGCCGCCGAGGCGATCCGGCTGTACTGCAACGCCTGAAGGAAGCCTGCGGCACGGCGCGCGTGGTCATTGAGGAACGGGAATGAAAGACGAAAAGATCCGGCAATCCATTACTGTTTACGGCTGGGTGCAGGGCGTGGGGTTCCGCTGGCGGGCGCGTCAGGCGGCAAACGCCCTCGGCGTCACCGGCTGTGTACGCAACAACTTTGACGGCTCCGTCTCCATGGAGCTGCAAGGGACCCGGGAACAGATCGACGGCGTGATGCTTGCCGTGGAGCGGGGGACCTACGTGAAGATCGAGAACCTGCGCGTGAAAACCGTCCCTGTGGTCGAGGACGAAACGGGGTTTCACGTCCGGGAGGATGAATAAAGGGAGGAAGCAACTGTGCAGAAAAAACCGATTGAAATCACCGACTATGCCAATGCGATCACCGCGGCGCTGCGCCGGGGCGTGCTGCTCACGACAAAAAACGGCGAAAAGGTCAATTCCATGGTGATCGGCTGGGGCCATATCGGCCGTATCTGGGAACTGCCGGTCTTCGTCGCCTACGTGCGGGACAACCGCTATACCCGCGAAATGCTGGACGCCAACCCGGAGTTCACCGTCAACGTGCCGGTGAACGGCTTTGACAAAAAAGCCTTTACCGTCTGCGGAACGAAGAGCGGGCGGGACATGGACAAGCTCGCCGAGGCGGGCCTGACGCCGGTTCCCCCGGAGGTCGTCTTCGTTCCGGGCCTGAAGGAATGCCCCCTCACGCTGGAATGCCGCGTGGTCTACCGGGAGGAGCAGACCGCCGCCCGCCTGCCGGAGGCGCTGCGCCGCCGGTTCTATTCCATTGAAACCGATGACCATATCGCCTATTTCGGCGAGATCGTCGCGGCGTATCTGATCGAGGACTGACGCACGCAGGAAGGAGAAGGCCCATGAGCAGACACGTTTACACCCTGAAAAAACCGGCCGCGTGGCACAAGGAGCGCTGGCGGGAGGCGCTGCCCCTGGGCAACGGCCTCACCGGCGCGCTGATCCCCGGCTCCGTCGGTGAGGAAACCATCACCTTTAACCGCTTCGACCTGTGGGAGGACGGCGACGACCCGCCCATCCCGGACGTGACCGCCGCTTTCCGCGCCCAGCGGGCGGCGCTGGACCGGGGAGACGACGCTGCCGCCAACGACGACAACATCGGGCGGGCCCTGCGGGAAAAGGGCTATGCGGCCGGTTGCGGCTGTCCGCACCCGCTGGGATGGCTGGAGCTCCGCTTTGAACCCGCCGCCCTGTTCCGGCGGTACCGGCGCGGGGTCAACATGCAGACCGGCGAGGCCTTCGTGGAATTTACCGTTGACGGCTGCCGGTACTGCCGCCGGGGCTTCGTCTCCCGCGCGGCGGACGTGACGGTGCTGCGGTTCACCGCCGACCGGCCCTTTACCCAGACCTTTGATTTCAGATTATATAACGACGCGGCGGAAAGCCGCACGACGGAAAATGGCCTGTTCCGCGCCTCCGCGGATGGCTATACCGCCGTCAACCTGCGCGTCACAGGAGATTATTCCTCCGAGGTCAGCGGCGGCGGACTGCGGGTCACGGGGACCGATTACACGGTGCTGATCCGCTGCGCCTCCCACGGGTCCGATTGCTCCCTGGAAAGCGACGCCGGCATCGCCTACAACGCGCTGCTGGCGTCGCACGTCGCCCTGCACCGGCCCCTGTACGACGCCGTCTCCATCGAGCTGGCGGAGGACGCCGCCCACGAACCCACCAACGAACAGCTGCTGGCGGAGGCCTACGAGGAAGAGGCCTCGCCGGCGCTGCTGGAACGCCTCTGGCGCTTCGGGCGGTATCTGTTCATCAGCGCGACCCACGAAAAGGGCCTGCCCGTTCCGCTCTACGGCCTGTGGCACGGGGCGGACCACCTGCCCTGGAGCCAGTTCGTGGCCAACGAAAACGTGGAGCAGACCTACTGGCACGCCATGGCCGGCGGGCTTTCTTATGCCCTGCCGCCGCTGCTGCGGTACTACACCGCCAAAACGGCAAAATTCCGCGAGTGCGCGCGGCAGGTGTTCGGCTGCGCGGGGATCTGGATCTCCGCCTATACGTCGCCCCTGTCCGCCGGCGTGTGCGTGCCGGTTTCGGTCATTGACAACTGGATCAGCTGCGCGGGGTGGCTGAGCCGCCATTTCTGGGAGTACTATCTCTACACCCGGGACGAGGCCCTGCTGAAGGAGGAAATCCTACCCTTCATGTACGAGGCGGCGCTGTTTTACCGGGATTACGCGGTGAAGGAAAACGGCCGTCTCCGTCTGTACCCCTCCGTCTCGCCTGAAAATACGCCCCTCGGCGGCGCGGGGGAGGCCGCGCAGAACGCAACCATGGATTTCGCCGTGATGAAGGAACTGCTGACCAACCTGCTCACCGGCATCGGGATCACCGGCCTGTACGCGGAGGAGGCGGCCGACTTCCGGGCACTGCTGGACGCCATCCCGCCCTATCAGATCAATGAGGATGGGGCGGTGAAGGAATGGATGCGCCCGGAGCTTAAAGATCGCTACGCCCACCGGCACCTGTCCCACCTCTATCCGGTGTTCCCGGGGACGGAGGTCACGGCGCAGTCGGACCCTACCCTGTGGGCCGCCTTTAAAAAAGCGGTGGAAAAGCGGGAGCTGGGGGCGCAGTCCGGCTGGTCGCTGGCGCACATGGCGTCTATATGGGCCCGCATGGGCGAGGCCGGGCGCGCCGCGGAGTGCCTTGACGGCATGGCCAAAGCCGTCATTTTGGATTCTCTCTTCACCACCCACAACGACTGGCGCAATATGGGTACCACGATCAACTGGGACGGGGAATGCTTTGTGCAGCTGGACGCAGCCTTCGGCGCGGTGAACGCCGTTCAGGAGCTGCTGTTCCGCTGGCAGCCCGACGCGCTGGCGATCCTTCCGGCTCTGCCGGCGCGGCTGCGCGGCGGCTGCGTGCGGGGGATTCGCTTCCCGGACGGCGAGGCGGACGTCCGCTGGACGGCGGACGGGGAAGTGACGGTCACTGTTTCGGCCTGCCGCCGCGTGGAAACCCGGCTGCTGGTGGCGGGAACGCCCCGCGGGCAGCTCCGGCTGGCAGCGGGCGAAACCCGGACGTTCCGGTTTTCCGTCTGATTTTCCATTGCAGACTTTATTACGGTGAAAAGAGCAAAAAAATATCCCCCGGCCGTGAGACCGGGGGATTGCCGTTTATCTGGCGGAACTGCTTACAGCTCAGCGAAATACTTGATGGTGCGGACCATCTGGCTGGTGTAGGAGTTCTCGTTGTCATACCAGGACACGACCTGGACCTGATACAGACCGTCGCCCAGCGGGGAGACCATGGTCTGAGTAGCGTCGAACAGGGAGCCGAAGCGCATGCCGATGACGTCGGAGGAAACGATGGGATCCTCGTTGTAGCCGTAGGACTCGGAAGCGGCGGCCTTCATGGCGGCGTTGATGCCTTCCTTGGTCACGTCGTCACCCTTGACGACAGCGGTCAGGATGGTGGTGGAGCCGGTCGGTACGGGCACTCTCTGAGCGGAACCGATCAGCTTGCCGTTCAGCTCGGGGATGACCAGGCCGATGGCCTTGGCAGCGCCGGTGGAGTTGGGAACGATGTTGGCGGCGCCGGCGCGGGCTCTTCTGAGGTCGCCCTTTCTGTGGGGGCCGTCAAGGATCATCTGATCGCCGGTGTAGGCGTGGATGGTGCTCATGATGCCGCTCTGGATGGGAGCATACTCGTTGAGGGCCTTGGCCATGGGAGCCAGGCAGTTGGTGGTGCAGGAAGCGGCGGAGATGATCTGATCGTCGGCGGTCAGGGTCTTCTCGTTGACGGAGAAGACGATGGTCTTCAGATCGTTGCCGGCGGGAGCGGAGATAACGACCTTCTTGGCGCCCGCGTTGATGTGGGCCATGCTCTTCTCCTTGGAGCAGTAGAAACCGGTGCACTCCAGCACCACGTCCACGCCCAGCTCGCCCCAGGGGCAATCGTTGGCGTCTTTTTCCGCATATATGTTCAGGGTCTTGCCGTCCACGGTGATGGTACCGGCCTCGTCGTCGGCGCACACGGTATGCAGGCCTTCGCCGATTCTGCCGCAGTAACCGCCCTGAGCGGTATCATACTTGAGCAGGTGAGCCAGCATAGAGGGCTTGGTCAGGTCATTGATGGCGACGATCTCATAGCCTTCCGCGTCAAACATCTGACGGAACGCAAGACGGCCGATTCTGCCGAAACCGTTAATAGCAACTTTAACAGACATGATAATATTCCTCCGTTTTTTGGACGCGCCTTTCCGGCGCTCCTTAATTTACCATGCTATATTATACCAAAAAAATCCCCGTTTGCAAGCGATTTGTTAAAAAAATGACGCAGGGGAAAAATGTTTGGCGTTTGTGACATTTTTGCAATAAGTTTGAAAAAGTTCTTACTGCATATTCACCACGGAAACCGATTGCGAAACAAACGGGTTGTTCACAACCCTTCAAAGAAGACAAGAGGCCATCCCCCATCTTTATCTTCCACGAAATGATTGATTTTGTTCGCAAATCTTCTCACAAATAATTGACCGGTATGGCACGGTCGTTTCCGTGCAGCGTGACAAGGTTGTCATACAGGCAGACAACCCCGCCCGGACCGCGCTGAACGCCGGGAATTTTATCAAGCACGGAAAAGGCGTCCATATCCCGCTTCTGCGGATCCGCGTGTTTTTTCATTTCGAGTGGATAAAGAACGCCTCCGTCTTCGATCAGCAGGTCGATTTCGTTCATATCCTTATCGCGGTAGAAGTAAAGCGGCGGTTCGAGGATCCCCTTGTTGTAATAGCTCTTGATGATCTCCGTTATAACGAAGCTCTCAAAGAACGCGCCGGCCATCGCACCGTTTTTCAGAACGTCCACCGTATTCCACTTTGTCAGATAGGCCGCCAGTCCTGTATCAAGGAAATATAATTTCGGCGTTTTGACGGCGCGTTTCGTGATGTTGTTGGAATAGGGATGCAGCAGATACACCAGATTGGACGCCACAAGAACAGACATCCAACGGTCCGCAGTGGGCTGGCTGATCCCGACGTCTCTGGCAAGGGACGCCAGATTCAGAAGCTGCCCTGTGGATGCGGCCGCGGCGGTCATAAACTTTGCAAATTTGACCGTATCGCCGATCTCAGTCAGCTCCCTGACGTCCCGCTCAATGTAGGTTCTGACATAGGCGCCGTAAAACATCTGCCAGTCGAAGTCGGGATTCTCACAGAGCTCCGGCATACTGCCGCGGTGAATCGTCTCCCACACCTCGTCATAGGAAACCGGCGCAAGGCTTTTCCTTCGTTCGGCAAAATACGCCTCGGTCGGAAGAAATGGAAGAATACAGTCGACATGGTGCGTTTCACGCAGCGAAAAACCGAGAAGTGTGATCAGACCGATTCTTCCGGCAAGAGATTCACTGATGTTTTTCATCATCCGGAACTGTTGAGAGCCACACATGAAGAACTGTCCCTTTTTGTGATCCCTGTCAAGTATCATTTTGATCTGTGGAAACAATTCCGGCGCCTTCTGGATCTCATCCACAAAAACCGGCGGAGGGTTATCCTTAAAAAAAGTGCCGCTCTCTTCCCGCGCGCTTGCCAACAGGACCATATCGTCCATCGTGGCGTAATGAACGTCCTTTGTTATCTTTTTCAGCATAGTTGTTTTTCCAACCTGCCTCGGACCGGCAACCAATACGGCGCCGAACATTTTGGAAAGCTGTTCAACCGCCGGTTCGGCATGACGTGAAATATACAACAAAGATCACCACCGTCTGATTTAATATGTAATATTATTATAGCCGATAATAACCGATTTAGCAAGCTTTTTTCAAAAATCGGGAATTAAACCAAACGAAAAAGCCGTGGAACGGTAATGATCTCACATTGACCGTTCCCTGGCTTATGTTTTCAGCTCTCTCTGACCCGCTCAAGAAAAGCCTGGCAATCCGCGCGGTAATGGTAGCTGTTCCCGTTTTTGTTTTCTCCGACGCGGGTAAAGCCGTGCGTCTCCAGTATGGTTTGCGACCGGGTGTTTTTCCTGTGCGCATAGGCCTCCGCATATGGAACGACCGGGGGAATCATACCGGCGACAAAAGAGAAGGCGCCCCGGATCACACCGCGTGCCTGAAACGCCGGTTTTACCTGCGCTTCTTCGATCATAAAGGTCGTTTCGTTGGTGTAATACTGCAAATAGCCGATGAGCGCACCGTCATTGAGGATCAAAACGATCTGCCGGTTTTCCTGTTGCAGGGCGGAGGCGACGGCGCCGCTCCACAGCGCATAATCCCGGTCGTAAGAATTCCCGGTCGGGGCGATGACGCTCATATTTTCATGCAGAACGGCAAACAATTGCGGCAGCCGGTGGCGAACCTCATTTTTATCCAACCGCTGATAAACGATCATTCTCATCCCCCCTTTCTTTACGGATCGACGGCAAAACGCGGATAAACAGTCCCGCTTACCTGATCCTGCAACGATAGCAGGCGCTGTCGTGGGGGGCGATATCCCTGAAAAAGATCTCGCGCTTTACGCCCAGGTTTTCGCCTGTGTAGGCGTCGGTCATTTCAAGTCCCAGCTTCGTATGCACGGGGATGCCCATATCCTCCATCAGAAAGCGCATCTTGATGGGGCGCTCCGTGAGATTGACCATCAGGATGGCCAGCTCGTTGTCCGTCAGCAGTTTGCAGAGCGTAAAATTCTCCTCGTCCACCGCGCCGTGCAGCACGTAGGGCGGCCGGCCGTCTTCATCCTGATTGATCCGGATCAGATACGGATTTTTCAGCAGCGCAAGGCTTGTTTCATCCAGCTTTCTGAGGTCCGCGCCGATCATCAGCGGCGACTGGATCATGCACCAGAGCGCGAATTCGGTGCGGTATTCGATATCCGTGCAGCCGCCGCGCCCCACGTTGCCGTTTCCGTGCATGCCCACCGTGAGCATATCCGTATCGTTCCACAGGCCCGGGCCCGCGCAGCAGAGCTTGTCGATCTGCGACAGGGCGATTTTTTTCATAGATTCGAAGGAATCCACAATATCGCCGGTGGAGCGGTAGAGATCCGCGCCGGCGGAGCGGATCCATTTATGCGGTTCGTCGCAGCCCCACTGGCAGGCGGAAAACACGATGTCGCGGCCGGATTGCCGCAACGCCAGCGCCATGCGGCGGTAGAGAACGTCGCCGCGGATCTCGTCCGGCTTGTTGCCGTAGTCGTATTTGAGGTAATCCGCGCCCCATTCCGCAAAGGTTTTCGCGTCGAGATATTCCCTGTCGAAGGAGGCGGGGTACATGGCGCAGGTGTAAACCCCCGCGTCGGAATACATGCCGAATTTCAGCCCCTTGGCATGGACGTAATCGGCCACGTATTTCATGCCGTGGGGGAACTTGATATGATCGGGGACCAGCCGGTC
>CAMVNL010000004.1 GCA_947168785.1 uncultured Clostridia bacterium
CCTGGTGCGCATGGAGGCGGACGAGCTGACCTACGGCATCCACATCATGATCCGGTACGAGCTGGAAAAGGCCTTCGTCAACGGGGAGATCACCGTGGACGAGATCCCGGCCCTGTGGAACGCGAAGTATAAGGAATATCTGGGGCTGGACGTGACGGACGACGAAAAGGGCTGCCTGCAGGACGTGCATTGGACCGGCATGTACGGCTACTTCCCCAGCTACGCCCTCGGCAACGCCTACGGCGCGCAGATCCTGCGGACCATGCAGAAGGATTTCGACGTGTTCGCCGCCATCGAAGCGGGCGAGCTGAAAAAGGTCGCCGACTGGCTGACGGAGAAGGTCTTCTCCATCGCCTCCGTCAGCACCCCGGACGAGTGGATCCGCGCCATCACCGGCGAACCGCTGAACGTGAATTACTTCCTCGACTATCTGGAGGAGAAGTTCACGAAGCTGTATGAGTTGAAATAATTGTTTCAGATCGGCAGTTTGTCGGGGCAATGTAGCACGGCGCCTTGCGCCGTTGCAACGCAGTTCCGATTTCTTACGTTTTAAAGTTGTTTCCCCTCGATTAACGGCGCAAGGCGCCGTGCTACGGGGTTCGCATCGCCCCGACAAAATCCTTTGAGGAACGATAGCATGGAATACACGATCATCCGCAGCGGCAGGAAGACGCTCGCGGCGCAGATCACGGCGGACGGGCTGCTGATCCGCGCGCCGCAGCGCTGTACGGATAAAGAAATCGCGGCCTTCGTGGAGAAGAACCGCGATAAAATCGAACGCTATATGGACCGGGCCAAGGCCCGCCGGGAGAGCCTGCCGGACGAACCCCGGCTGACGATGGAAGAAATACATAAGCTGGCGGATCAGGCGCTGGTCATCATCCCGGAGCGAGTGAGGTATCTCGCGCCGCTGGTGGGCGTGACCTACGGGCACATCACCATCCGCAATCAGAAAAGCCGGTGGGGCAGCTGCTCCGCCAAGGGGAACCTCAACTTCAACTGCCTGCTGATGCTGTGCCCGCCGGAGGTCATCGACAGCGTGGTGGTCCACGAGCTGTGCCACCGGAAGGAAATGAACCACTCCCCCGCTTTTTACGCCGAGGTGCGCCGGGTCTACCCGGAATACGACAAATGGAACCGCTGGCTGAAAGAGCACGGCCCGGCGATCATGAAGCGGATGACGAGATAAAAAGTCGTAAGTCGTAAGCGGCGGCGCTTTGCGCCGCAGTCGTAAGAAAGATAGTTTTTCCCCGTATTTCATGGGACCGCCCGGAGGGCTTCTTACGACTTACGACTCACGACTTACTCAACTTTCCCACTTGACGTATTGACACAAATTGGCGGTTTGCAGAGATATTTGGTTTTATGTGCGAACCTTACCCATGTCGGTAGCGCGGTTGCCCACAGCCGCCCCGCCGCAGGCGGTTCTTGGCATAAACAACATTGCAAACCAATCAAATCAAATAAATCGTATGTTTTTAAAGCAACATACGTTACGAACCGGCTTACGCCGGAGCGGCTGTGGGCAGCCGCGCTACCGCATGGGGCAGGTTTTCGCCCAACAGGAAACGATCCGACAAACCATTTGTCCAAGTGGGAAAGTTGAGCGACTTACGACTTAACGTACGTTTACCGTTTCTTTCTCCCTGTGCCCGATCCTTTGCACCAGCTTATCGCCGCCGTCCCGCAGCAGCGACCAGATCACCGTGACGGAATAGGAGGCCAGCAGCGACAGCGCGAGGGTGCCGAAGACGATGGGATAGTATTTCAGCCGGTCGAAAAACGTCAGGCCGATTTCATTCAGCCGGTCGTAGAACATCTTGTCGAACAGGCAGGAGAGCAGATACGCGCCGAAGCTGACGTCCGACAGCGTGCCGAGGACCTCCCGGGGCAGGCGGCCCAGACGGGCGGTATTCAGATTGACAAAAAACAGGAACAGCAGCACGCCGCAGGGCAGCAGCAGAAGGCTTTCCCAATTCTGCCACGTGCCGGAGGAGAAGACCCCGGTGCCGCTCTGATAGAACGCGAAGCTGCCGAACACCGCCAATGAGAGCGCGAACGCCGCGGCGTTGACGCTCTTTTTTATTTTAACCGGGTAATCCCGCAGGTAGCGGCCGATGAAATAATAGGTAATGGGATAGAGGGAGGTCCAGTAGCGGGGGATCAGCTGGTAATACCGCTGCGCAAGGGACGGATCGGCCAGCGCGCCGGGGGTGGTCCAGTCGTAGACGTTGACGACGGAGGGCAGCAGCGTGACCGCCACAGAGCCGAGCACCAGCGCCTGCCGCTGCCGTTTTTCCGGCAGGCCCTCCCAGATCAGGTTCAGCAGCGGGATCATCAGGTACAGCCCCAGGTACATCTCCACGTACCAGCCGTAGGTGCAGCCGGTGAAATCGAAGAGGTTGAACCAGGTGACCTCCGGCATTTCGAAGTAGTATTTCTTCATGGCCACGCAGATGACGGCGCACAGCAAATACACGCCCAGCGTTTTGTCAATGCCGAGATAGTGCTTTTTGGTAAACCGCCGGCCGCCCAGCAGGTAGCCCGTCAGCAGCAGAAACAGCGGGATGCACACCATGAACGAGCAGCGCAAGAGCGTCAGCAGATACATCTTCCACCCGGTGCAGGGCTCGCCGTAAAAGCCGTTATACAGAAAGAAATGGAGGGAAATCACGCAAAACAGCGCAGAAAGCCTCGCTATGTCAAGCGAGGCCGTTCTTTTGCCGATATCAACGCGGCTTACCATATCGCCTTGCTGTCCACGTCGGCGTTTGCCAGCGCGACAAAGTCGGAAACGCTCATGGAGCCCTGGTCGCCCGCGCCGCGCTTGCGCACGGAAACGGTGCCGTCCTCGGCCTCCTTGTCGCCCACGACAAGCATATAGGGGATCTTCTGCAGCTGGGCCTCGCGGAGCTTATAGCCCAGCTTTTCGCTGCGGCGGTCGATCTCCGCCCGAAGGCCGGCGGCTTCCAGCTGTTCCAGCACCTTTTCGCAGGCCTCTTTATGGCGGTCCGCCACGGGCAGCAAAATCACCTGACGGGGGGCCAGCCACAGGGGGAAGGCGCCGCCGAAGTGCTCGGTCAGCACGCCGAGAAAGCGTTCGATGGAGCCGAACACCACCCGGTGGATCATGACGGGGGTGTGCTTCTCGCCGTCCGCGCCGGTGTATTCCAGATTGAAGCGGCCGGGCAGCTGGTAATCCAGCTGGATGGTGCCGCACTGCCACGTTCTGCCCAGGCAATCCTGAATGTGGAAGTCAAGCTTGGGGCCGTAGAAAGCGCCGTCGCCCTCGTTGATGATATAGGTCTTGCCGATGCTGGTGATGGCGTCGGCCAGCGCGGCGGTGGCGATATCCCAATCCTCCTTGGTGCCGATGTGGTCCTCCGGCATGGTGGAAAGCTCGATGGTATAGGGCAGCTTGAACACGTCGTAGACCTCGTCGATGAGGCTGGCGATGCGCACCACCTCGTCCTTGATCTGCTCGGGGGCCAGCAGGATATGGGCGTCGTCCTGGGTGAAGCAGCGCACGCGGAACAGGCCGTGCAGGGCGCCGGAAAGCTCGTTGCGGTGAACGCGGCCAAGCTCACGGTAGCGCAGGGGCAGCTCCTTATAGGAGTGGGGCTCCAAATCGTAGACCAGAATGGCGCCGGGGCAGTTCATGGGCTTGATGGCGAAATCCTCGTCGTCGATCACCGTGGTATACATATCGTCGTGATAGTGCTCCCAGTGGCCGGAGGTCTCCCACAGGGTGCGGCGCATGATCTGAGGCGTGGAGATCTCCAGATAGTCCCACTTTTTATGCACCTTCTGCCAGTAATCCACCAGCGTGTTGCGCAGCACCATGCCGTTGGGCAGGAAGAAGGGCATGCCGGGGGCCTCGTCCCGCAGCACGTACAGGCCCAGCTCTTTGCCCAGCTTGCGGTGGTCGCGCTTTTTGGCCTCTTCAATGGCCTCCAGATAGGCGTCCAGATCCGCCTGCTTGGTGAAGGCGGTGCCGTAGATGCGCTGCAGCATCTTGTTTTTCTCGTCGCCGCGCCAGTAAGCGCCGGTGGCGGAGGTCAATTTAAAGGCTTTGATACGGCCCGTGGAGGGGATGTGGGGACCGGCGCACAGCTCCGTGAACTCGCCCTGCTTATAAAAGCTGATGTTCTCGCCCTTGTCGGCGTGCTCCTTCACCAGCTCCACCTTGTAGATCTCGCCTTTTTCCTCATAGTATTTGATGGCCTCCTCGGGGGACATCTCGAAGTGCTCCAGCGGCAGATCCTCTTTGACGATCTTCTTCATCTCCGCTTCCAGCTTTTCAAGGTCTTCGGGGGTGAAGGGAGAGGGCACGTCGAAATCGTAGTAGAAGCCCTTGTCAATGGAGGGGCCGATGGCCAGCTTCGCCTCGGGGTACAGGCGCTTGACCGCCTGCGCCAGAATGTGGGAGGCGGTGTGGCGGTAGGTGCGGCGGCCGTCCTCGTCGTCAAAGGTGAGGAATTCCACCTCGCAGTCCTCGTTGATGGGGGTGCGCAGGTCTTTCACCTCGCCGTTGATTTTGCAGACGCACACGGCCTTATACAGCCCCGCGCCGATGGATTTGGCGATGTCGCCGGCGGTGATACCGGCCTCAAATTCTCTGTAATCGTCTCTCAGTTTAACTTTTACCATAGTGATCCATTCCTTTCTTGCTCTGCATGAATGCTTTTGAGGGATGAAAAAGAAAAACTCCATCCCAATGTGATATTGGGATGAAGTAATACGGTTACTCCACGGTTCCACCCAACTTGCGGCTTATTTACGAAACAACGCTGTGTTGCCTGCCGGTTGTTTCTTTTTGCCGCCTGCTTTCGGTCGCCGGTAACGGGGCGAAGCCGGCCTTTTTTCACGCATAACGCTTTTCAAAAGGCACTCGGGAGGGGTAGCGTTGGGCGATTCACGTGAGGACCTTTTCAGCTGCCGGTCCCTCTCTGGGCGCGCGTCACAACCCGCCTTCTCCGTCAATGCTTTAACAGTTCTATTATATGCTTTTCTGCCGATTTGTCAAGTGTGGGTTTTTATCGAGTTGGAAGAGAGGATTTTCGCTTTGGTAAATTGGCGATTTGTCGAGGTAACCCGGTAGCGCGCGCTGACGGCGCCGTCCCCCTTTGTCGCGTTGCGACATTTCCCCCGCACTGCGGGGGAATCATCCTCAGTGCCGCTATAAACAAATGTTGCTTTTAAGACGGATTTCGGAAATGATCCATCGTTTTCTTTCACAATACAACCGTTATTTGACCGGAAACCCCGTCTGATATGTTGTTTATGTTAATAGCGGCACTGAGGTGCCGCGCTACAAAAAGATCTCGACAAATCTTCCTTTTCCGCGGAACCGTTCAGCACACCGGCTCCCCTTCCGACAAGAGGTTATTGTTCACCGCGTCCATGAAATCCACGTCGTAGCCCTTTTCCTTCAGGTCGTTATACACGTGGAAGTTGTTGAACCATGCGTAGACGGTGCCGATGGCGGCGGAGACAAAGCCCATGATCTTGCGGAAGAGGTTGATGGTCTTCGGCGCATAGTCCGCCGTCTTTTCAAGGGTATAGGTCGCGAACAGCGCGCCGGTGCCGAAGTCGTAGGTGCGGACGGTGACGGCGTTTGAGGTGAAATCGACGATGTTGTAAAGGGTCCGCGTCAGGTCCTCCGTCAGGCCGAAGGCCACCCTGTCGCCGAAGGCCGGCGCTTCCCCGCGGGGGCGGGTGAGGGAGGTGGAGACCATATACACCGTGCCGGGGGCGTTGGTGATCACGCCGCCGTTTTCCACCGCCTTCGTGCCCTTGCCGTCATACAGCACGTTGGTGACGCTGTAATAGTGGCTGTGGCCCAGCAGCGCCAGGTCGATATTGAACTCGTCGAAGAGCGGCGACCAGAGCAGGCGCATCATGCGGGTCTCGCTCTCCCGGTGGGGGATGGCGGAGGAATACAGGTCGTGGTGCATCACCGCCACGCGCCAGCGGGCGCCCGGGTTGGCCCGCACCGCTGCCTTGATGGCCGACCGGTGGTCCGCGCCGCTGCCGGAGTTGGAATCCAGGAACAGGAACAGCACGTCGTTCTGCACGAACCAGTAGTCGCCGGTCTGATAGTCGGCGGCGAATTTCGACGATTCGTTGGGCAGGTTCTTGAAGTATTTATAGTCCACGCCCTTGCGGTCATGGTTGCCCATGGTCAGCGCGAAGGTGAGGGATTTTTCCGCCTGACCGGCGGTCATGGCCACGTATTCGGACCGGAGGCCGCTGCTGGCCTGATCCCCCGCCGACAGGATATAGCTCAGGTCCGCCTTGGTCCGGGCCTGGGTCAGCACCTCGTTGAATTTCAGGGCGGTGCGGGACAGCTCGTCGGGGTCCTCGGTCTCCGACACGTGGATATCCGTCACGTACAAGGCGGAAAAGCTGTCCGCCGCCGCAGTTGAGAAGGAGTAGACGCCGCTCTTCACGCCGTCCGTCTCGCAGGCGTAGTAATAGGTCGCACCGGGCTGCAGATCCGTCACCGTCACCTTGGCGGCCTTATCCCCCTGATAGGTGTCGACGGTCTTGCCGTCATACGCTCTCGCGCCGGCAAGGTCCGGGGAGGCGGCCACCAGCACCCGCACCCGCTGCGTTTTGGCCGGGGCGTACCACGAGAAATTTTTCTGCGTGCCGTCGGCCCCGGGCTGCATGATGATGCCGTCGTCCGCATCCGGCTCGGCGGAAAGGTACGCGTCCCACTCCTCCTGCGTCAGGGCAAAGGAAGGTACGGACAGAGATAACAGCAGCATGAGCGCCGCCAGAAAAATGCTGAGCGTCTTTTTCATCACGATTCCTCCATCTGAATAAAACCGCAGCACGGAGCCTCCGCTCCGTCTCTGCGTCCGTTTCATACGCTGCTGAGTCAGCGTGCTGCGTTAATATGTAATCAGTTCGTTGAACACCTTGATACAGTAGTTATCCGACATGCCGGAGATGTAGTCGATGATGGCGCCGATATAGATCTCGCGGGTGGCCAGGGTGCCGTAGATCTTTTTGTTGCTGCATTTGACGGTCTTTTCCGTGATGTTGTCGAAAAAATTCATCTCCGTGTCGCAGAATTTCGAAAGCCACCCGGCGAAGGCCCCCATCAGCTCCGGATAGATCTCTTTGCGGCGGCGCAGCTCGGAAAGGGTGTCCTCCCCGTCGTAGGCGTCCAGCAGCACGTTGAAGATCTGGGTGATGACCACCCTGGCGTACTCGGTGAAGGGGGTCAGCCGCTTGTTTTTATAGATATACTGATAGTTGAAATCCTTGATCTCCTTCAGCTGGTCGTAGAACCGCTGGCTGAGGCACACGCCCTTTTCCGGCGAGCTGTTGGCGCACACGTCGTAGATCATGTTGTGGATGATGACCGTGGTGTTGATGGCCATTTTGTCGTAGGCCTTGGCAAGGTCCGCCAGCTGGGCCTGGTTTTCCTTCGTCAGGAATTTCAGCCGGATGGCGTCCTCGATATCCCGCCCCACGTAGGCGATCTTGTCCGACAGCTTCACCACGCACCCCTCCCACGTGAAGGGCTGGTACTGGCCGCTTTCGGTGAAGGTGGTCAGGTCGATATATTCCCGCCGGGGGCGCAGGCCGTTTTCATCCACCTCGCCGCAATGGGAGATGATGCCGTCCCGCACGGCGTAGGTCAGGTCCAGGTTGCGCTGCACCCGGTAGTCGTCCTCCAGCAGCTCGATATCGTCCACAAAGTGGAGGCCGTTTTTTTCATGGAAAAAGCTTTTGCCCAGGTACTGCCGGGAGAGGGCGTCCAGCTCCCGCTCGCCCTGATGGCCGAAGGGGGCGTGGCCCAGGTCGTGGCCGATGGCGATGGCACGGGTCAGCTCGATGGAAAGCCCCAGCTCTTTGGCGATGGTGGTGCTGACGGATTCCACGTGTGCCACGTGCTCCATGCGGGTACAGATGTGGTCGTTTTCAATATTGAAAAACACCTGCGTCTTGTGCTTGAGCCGCCGATAGGCAAGGCAGTGGAGGATGCGGGTGTAATCCCGCTCGAAGGGGTCGCGGCAGTCGTTGGCCTTCTGATACAGCTCTTTCTGCCGGGCGATCAGCCGTTCATAACCGGGGTTGCCCTCCCGCGCCGCATAGTCTTTGAATGAACCGTTGGAGATGGACATGGGTGCCTCCTTAATATCCGGGGTTTGGCGAGTTGATCCGGTAGCGCGGCACCTCAGTGCCGCTCGTGGCATAAACAATTTTTCAGAACAAAAAACATCACAGTAGTATTGAATAATATAAGGTTACATCTGTTTTTCGTTCTCTGAAATGTAACATTCGTGAGTAGCGGCACTGAGGTGCCGCGCTACCGATATTACCCCGACAAATCCCTCTTTATCTGCGTTTTCTGACGACTCTGTTGACCACGCTCTGCACTTCCCGCGCCTTTTCCAGCAGGTGGGTGTAGGAGAAATACAGGGCCTTGTTCAGCACCAGGGCGTATTCGCCCACGTACTCGATATAGTCAGACCCGAAGCTCTTTTTGAAGGCTAAAATCCCTTCAAAATCCTTGTTGGGCTTGCACACGCCCAAAGTGCCGTCCTCCGCGGGGGGGACCGGGTCCAGCAGCACGTAGCCGAGATCGTGGAAATCGTGGCCCAGCTCGATGCTGCGGCAGATGCGGCGGAAGTTGAAATAGTGGCTGGCCCGCAGGTTGTTGCGCAGCAGATTTTTCGCCCCGCCGAACAGGCAGCTGGCCATGCCGTTGTAGCGCACGGTGATGCCGCCGGCCACGCAGATGCGCTCGCCCGGGATCGACGCGGTCTCTTTCACCCGCTCCTCATAGTGGGCGGTCTGCTTGTCGATGGAGTCGATCTCCTCTTTGATGCCCCGCAGCTTTTTCTCCGGCGCGGTGGGCAGGGCGGCTTCCAGCTCCGCCCGGCGCTTCAGGCGCGCCTCCTGCTGGGAGCGGTCCTTGTTCTTGTCGTAGTAGACCAGCATCACGTCCATGTTGTCGCCGCCGAAAACGGACAGCAACCGTTCGCAGTATTCGCCGCCCCGCTCCACGAAGTCGTCCCGCTCGGAGGTGTCGCTCATGACGGCGAGATAGTCCTCCATGATCCGCGGGTCCTTGCGGATATCCTCAATGGTGTAGACCTGCTCGGTCAGGCCCCGCTGCTCGCCCACGCGCACGGAGTACCGCACGCCCTTTTCAAAGGATTTCAGCAGCTCCGCCGGGGTATAGGCGGCGCCGTCGGGCTTTTTCAGGTTCAGGATCAACTGCACCGGCGCTTTATAGAGGCACTTGGAGGCGTCCGGCTGGAAGGTGAAGCCGCTTTCCACAAACAGCCGGTGGGCGGCCCTGCCGCTCTCCTTCGTTTCGCCGTTGACCCGCAGCTCGATGCAGGGGTCGATAAAGTAGGCCGTTGCCCCGGCGCTTTTCGCCTCGCCCTTGATGAAGGCGGTGTAGGCCTTGAACAGGGCGGTATTTTCATAGTCGCACACAGGCCCCGCCGGGGAGTACCAGATCTTGCCCGCGCCGGGGATATGCCGTTCCATCACGAGGGCCGAGAGCACCCGCTCCCCCGCTTCGTCGAACCCGCAGTAAAAGCGGGATTTCCATTCCTCCTTGACCTTCGCCCACTTGGCGGATTGCAGATAGATGCCGCCGTGGGAGAGGACAAACTGTTCAAAAGCGGTAAGGTCAGATTCTTGAGTAAATGTATACATCATAGGTAACGTCCTTTGTTGAATTTAGAGATAAGAGCGGAGTTCGGAGAGCGGTGAGCGGAGATATGGAAGCCCTGCGTGCTTGGATCATATCAGATTGCATAAAAACAACACGACAACAGAGAAACAGGGATTGCCGTAAAAGAGAGCGCAAAATCAAACACGAAGCGTTTGGTCGTTTCAACTCTCCGCTCTCCACTCTCCGCTCTCCGCTCTTTTTTTCCCTCCGGCGAAAAACTTTGCCACTGCTTCATGATCTGAATAAAATACCTTCTCCCCGCAGACCTTCTGATAGGTCTCGTGGCCTTTGCCGAGGATCAGGACGATATCGCCCTTTTTTGCCACGGACAGGGCGTAGGCCACGGCCTCTTCCCGGTCCACGATGATTTTGTACGCGCCCCCCGCCTTTTCCACGGCGGCGGCGATCTCCTCCGCGATGGCCTGCGGGTCCTCAAAGCCGGGGTCGTCGGTGGTGATGACGCTGAGATCCGCCTTGCGGCCGCTGACCTCGCCCATCTCCCGGCGGCGCAGCTGCGCCCGGTCGCCCACGGAGCCGAACACGGTGATGATGCGGTTGTGGTCGTATGCCGCGAAGGTGTCGATGACGGAATGGAAGCTCTGCCCGTTGTGGGCGTAGTCGATGATCACGTCGTAGTCCGCCGGCACCTCGATGCACTCGTTGCGGCCCCGCACCTTGGCGGTGGCCAGCGCCGCGGCGGCCTGTTCGGGCTTCGCCCCGAGGTTCACGCACACGCCGAAGGCGGCCAGCGCGTTATAGACGCTGAACAGGCCCGGCATGGCGCTTTTCACGGCGTAGCTCCCCTGTTTCGTGTGGCAGGTGAAGCCCACGCCGAAGAAGTTATCCCCCCGCAGCCGCTGCACGTCGTCCGCGGAGAAGTCGGCTTCCTCCCCCATGGAGAAGGTCTCATAGGGGCAATCCATCTCCCCGATGATCTCCTGAGAGAAGGGGTCGTCGGCGTTGAGCAGCGCACGGCCGCAGCCGTGGAACAACTGCTTTTTCCAGTAGGCGTATTCCTCAAAGGAGTCGTGCTCCGCCCCGCCGATGTGGTCCGGCGAGAGGTTCGTGAACACCGCGGTGTGGAAGCGGATGCCGTCCACCCGATGGGATTTCAGCCCCAAAGAGCTGACCTCCATGCAGGCCACCTTGCAGCCCGCGTCCGCCATCTCCCGCAAAATCTTCTGCGTCTCGTAGGATTCCGGCGTGGTGTTGACGGTGGGGATGAATTTGTCCCCGTAGTACGCGCCCACGGTGCCGATGACGCCGCTCTTGACGCCGCAGCCGTCAAGGCAGGAGCGCATCATGTGGGTGACGGTAGTTTTGCCCTTGGTGCCGGTGACGCCGATCACCGCCAGCTCCCGGTCCGGATGGCCGAAAAAGTTGCCGCTGAGCACGGCCAGCGCCGCGCGGGTGTCGTCGGTTTTCACCACCAGCGCGTCGGAGGGCAGGGCCACGTCCTTTTGCACCAGAAACGCCCTTGCGCCCCGCAGGTACGCGCCCTCGGCGTAGTCGTGCCCGTCGGAAAACGCGCCGCACAGGGCCACGAACAGCGTGCCCAGCGCCGCCTTGCGGGAGTCGTAAACGATGTCGGCGACGTCCACGTCCGCGAAATCGGGACAGGTGTAGGACACGCCGGAAAGCAGTTTGGATAACAGCATAATGAGACCTCTTTAGTGGTTAGTGATTAGTGGTTAGTGGTTAGTGGCTCTGCGCCGCAGGCGTATGATCGTAACACGCTGCCCCAGCAGCGTTCGCAACGCGATTCCGACATCTGCCGCAGGCAGATGCCTATCGCCGCATAGCGGCGATTGTATTTTGTTTGCATGATAAACTTTTTTGAATCATTATCAAATCAAACGCGAAGCGTTTCCGCATTTTAACTTTTAACTTTCAACTTTTAACTTTGACGGAAACGTCTCCGCCTTTAATAACGTTAACCGCCGGTCTTGGATCGTTGCAAGTCATGACCTTCGCCCCCATGGCGACGGCGGAACGGACCGTGTCTTCGTCGTCGCAGCACCAGACCCAGGGCTCGATTTCAAGATCGTGCAGCCATTCCACACATTCCGGCGTAAAATATTTCCTCTCCACGCCCACGGCGTACAGCTCCGCGTAGGTGCCCTTGAGGCCGGGGCGGAACCGCTTCATCTGTTTGCCTAAGAACCCCTGGGTCTTGACCCCGTAATTCTCATACAGATAGTGGATCACGGAGGCGTCGAAGCAGGCGAACACGCAGTTGCCCAGCAGGTCAAACGCGCCGAGGGTGGCAAGGGTGCGGTCGATGTTGTCAAGGCCGTAGTCCTTGATCTCCACGTTCAGCAAAACGTCCCGGTGAGCGGTCATCCATTCGCAGAATTCCTCCAGTGTGGGGATTTTATACCCCTTGCCCGCGTATTCCCCGCCGCCGAAGCGGCAGCCCGCGTCGAAGGATTGCAGCTCCTCCAGCGTGAACTGGCGGATCACGCCGGAAGCGTCGGTGGTGCGGTCCACGGTGCGGTCATGGCAGAGCACCGGCACGCCGTCCTTCGTCATATTGACGTCGGTTTCCAGCGCGTCCACCCCCAGCGCCACAGCCTTCTCGAAGGAGGGCATGGTGTTTTCCGGCAGCAGCGCCTTCACGCCCCGGTGACCTTCGATCAGGCAGCGGTCAGACCGGCGGAACCGCTCGTCCGCCCAATCGCCGTACCGCGCGATCTGTCTGAAATAGTCGTTTTTCCATTCGTATATCATGATTTTTTCGCCTCGTTCAAATCTTCAATCAAACGTCTTTCCTGTTCCATCTCACGCTGCAATTCCTCCACCGTCGGCAGCGTCAATTTGTATTTTGACGCAAAAACCTGTTTTTCATCGTTCAGGACGGAATACTTAACGATTGCTTCGTTTTTCTGAGAACACAGAATGACGCCAATCGTGGGGTTATCATCCGCATTTTTATACAAATCGTCAAACATGCGAATGTAACTATCCATCTGTCCGACGTCTGCATGGGTTAGTTTCCCGATTTTAAGGTCAATCAGAACATGACATTTCAGAATGCTGTGATAAAAGACGAGATCAAGGAAAAAGTCTTCGTCACCGTAACGCATCAGCTTTTGACGAGCGACAAAACAGAAGCCTCGCCCCAGCTCCAACAGAAATTCCTGCAATTTGTCGATCAGCGCCTGCTCCAAATCGGATTCCCGCAGCGCCGGATAATCTTTTAAATCAAGAAAATCCAATACATAGGGGTCTTTGATAAAGTTTTCCGCTGCAAGCGGTTCCATCAGCTCTTTCGCTTCTGTTTCCACAGGCAGCTTTTCCCTGCTGGCAAGCAATCTGTCATAATACAGCGTGGAAATCTGACGTTCCAATTGACGGCTGGACCATCCCGAGCGGATACTTTCTTCCATATACCAACGACGTGCGTCTTCATTTTCAACGCGCAACAGCGCACGGTAATGCGTCCAGGTCAATTCGGAACGCAGTGCGTTCCATTTTGGAAATGCGACATAAAACGATCGCATGTTCCTCAAATTCCTGACGTCGAATCCCTTCCCGAATTCTTCTGTTAATTGATTGGAAATCTGTTGAAGGATGCCTTTCCCGTATTCCGCGCGAAGACTTCCTCTCTGTTCATGCTCCACGATGATGCGGCCGATCTGCCAATAAGCCTGCACCATGGCAAAATTGACGGCGCTGTATGCCTGACTGCGAGAAAGCAGCAATGCCTCTTTTATTTCAGAATAAAAATTTTGATAGAAAATCGGATCAAGATCGGTCATCATGCAAATACCTCTGTTTTTTTGAAATGCTCAAAAAATGGGTGGACAACCCCATCAGGCTTTCTTCTTTTTCCAAAAGCCGCACCACGCGCAGGATATTTTCCCGCTTCGTCGGATTCCTCCACACCCGGTCAAGGTTTCTGATCAGCCAGCACGGACCGATCACGCCCCGGATATCCGCGTCAAGGAATCCCGCGTCTTCTATCTCGGTTTTCAGCTCCTCCGGTTTATGAAAATAGCCAAGTCCCAGCCCGCCGCCGGTATGGACGCCGGTTTTGACCGTTCGCTCCAATCCGCGGAACACGTCGTCTTTGTCCAATGCGGGGCGGCGTTTCTTATCATAAACGGATACAAAGTGCAGCGTGGAGGCGTAAGCGGTAATATTGGCGGTAAACAACAAACCGCCGGGCTTCAACAACCGTCTGCACTCCGCCAGACACTTACTTCGTTCCTCTTTTTCAGTCAGATGATACAATGGGCCAAACAATAAGATTGCGTCAGCGCTTTCATCCGGCCGGGGGATATTTCTGGCGTCGGCCACTTCGGCGCATGCCAGCGTGATCCCGCATTTTTTTCCGAACCGATGCGCCATCTCGATATTTTTCTCCGACAGATCATACAGAAAGACCTGATACCCCAGCGCCGCCAGCCAAAAGGCGTATTCGCCGTAGGCGCCGCCAATATCGTAAATCACCGCAGGCGCGGGCGGGAGCTTTTCCAGCAGGATTTCTTTCGTCCGGGCAAATTCGATCAGCCCCAGCCCCTTATGAAGGCGGTTCTTTTCGATCCCTTTGTTGTATCGGTCAAGAAACAGCTTTTCATTCAACGGTTCCATGGGATATACCACCTTTGCAACACGGAGCCTTGCACCGATAATGTGCACCGCAGGCGTATGATCGTAGCACGCTGCCTCAGCAGCGTTCGCAGCACGATTCCGTTTTTTATGGGTAGCGCGGCACCTCAGTGCCGCTGTGAGCACAAACAATCTGATAAAATAACGATTCGGGAAAACGGCGGTTCGGTAAAAAAACCAATGCACGGATCAACCAGCCGCTTTAATGCAACATTCGCCGGGAGCGGCACTGAGGTGCCGCGCTACCGGTTCCCGTCCATTGCGGAAATCACGTCCCCGATCAACGCATTGGATACCAGAAACCCTTTTTCCGTCAGGGCGATCCGGTCGCCGTCAAAGGTGAGCAGACCGGCGGACTGATATTTTTGCAGAATCGCGGGCAGACCCGGCGACGGCGCGACGGCAAATTTTTCTTTTATTTCCTGCAATGATATTCCCGTATCCAGCCGCAGGGCCAGCATGACCGCCTCTTCGGGGCCGCCGCCGGGGCCGTCGTCCACGGGGGGCATACCTGAGATAAACGCATCAAGGTCCCGGGGAAAATAAAACCGCCGTCCGTTCAGGTAGGAGTGGGCCGCGGGGCCGATCCCGAGGTATTCCTCATCCCGCCAATAGGCGGTATTGTGGCGGGCTTCGTGGCCCGGCAGACAGAAATTGGAGATCTCATAATGCCGGAAGCCGTTGTTTTTCAGATATTCGCACAGAGACAAATACATATCGCAGACTGCGTCCTCCTCCGGCAGGTTCAGCGCGTCGCGCTTTTTGTCAAAGAAGGTGCCCTCTTCAATGGAGAGCATGTAGGCGCTGAGGTGGGTCACCCCCAGCGACAGGGCAAAATCCTGCGACGAAAGGAGCGAGCGTTCCGTCTGCTCCGGCACGCCTAGCATGATATCCAGCGAGATATCAGTGATACCGGCACTCTGACAGGCCTTTACCGCCGTTTCCACGTCCACCGCCGTCGCCTTGCGGCCCAGCTTCTTTCGCTCCGCGTCCACGGCGGACTGCATCCCCAGGGAGACCCGGTTGAACCCCGCCGCCGCCAGCGTTTCAAAAAAGCCCGGGGCGAGGGAGGAGGAGGGATTGCATTCCGCGGTGATCTCCGCGCCGGAAGGCACGTTGAAGTTGTCCTTCACCGCAAGCAGCAACCGCGACAGGTTTTCCGCCCCCACAAAAGAGGGCGTGCCCCCGCCGAAGTAGACGGTGGCAATGGCCCGGTGTTTCAGATCCCCCGCAAGAGGGCCAACGCGCCGCAGGGTGGCAAGCTCGTCTATGACGGCGGAAATATAATTGTCGATCCGTCCCCGGTCCGCCACGGAATAAAAATCACAGTATGGGCATTTGGAAGCGCAGAAGGGGACGTGGATATAAATTCCGGGCAAAGCATACCTCCGTTGAAAGCAGATGTTGCCATGGGCATTTGCCGGACGGCGTGATACGCCGTGCTACGTGATATTACCGCGGCACGGCGCCGTGCTGCGGGGCTTCCGACTTCCGACTGATGACTTCCGACTGATGACTTCCGACTGCAATCGGAACCGCGTTGCAGACGCTGCTGAGGCAGCGTGCTACGATTCTATTACGTCTGATCGTCCAGCTTGAGGATCGCCATAAACGCCTCCTGCGGCACTTCCACCGTGCCAAACTGGCGCATGCGCTTTTTGCCTTCCTTCTGCTTTTCCAGCAGCTTCTTTTTCCGGGTGATGTCGCCGCCGTAGCACTTGGCCAGCACGTCCTTGCGCATAGCCTTGATGGTCTCGCGGGCGATGACCTTTCCGCCAATGGCGATCTGCACCGGGATCTCGAACATCTGGCGCGGGATGTTGTCCTTCAGCTTCTCCGCGATCTTGCGGGCGCGGGGATAGGCCTTTTCGGAGTGGATAATATAGGAGAGCGCGTCGATCAGGTCGCCGTTGAGCAGCACATCCAGCTTGACAAGGTTGCTGCGCTCATAGCCGCACAGCTCATAGTCGAAGGAGGCGTAGCCCCGGGTGCGGGATTTCAGCGCGTCGAAAAAGTCATAGATAATCTCGTTCAGCGGCAGCTTATAGTGGATATCCACCCGGTCGCTGGAAATGTACTGCTGGTCCTTCAGGGTGCCCCGGCGGTCCTGACACAGGGCCATGATCACGCCGATGTATTCCGGCGGGGAGTAGATGTGGGCGTCCGCCATGGGCTCTTCCACGTAGTCAATAATGGCGGGGTCGGGATAGTTGGTGGGGTTGTCGATCTCCACCACCCGGCCGTCGGAGAGGTGGATCTTATACACCACGCTTGGCACGGTGGAGACCAGATCCAGGTCGTATTCCCGTTCCAGCCGTTCCTGAATGATTTCAAGGTGCAGTAGCCCTAAGAAGCCGCAGCGGAAGCCGAAGCCCAGCGCCCCGGAGGTTTCCGGTTCAAAGGAGAGGGCCGCGTCGTTGAGCTGCAATTTTTCCAGCGCCTCTTTCAGCGCCTCATAGTCCGCGCCGTCCGCCGGGTAAAGGCCGCAGAACACCATGGGGTTGACCTTTTTATAGCCGGGCAGGGGCTCGGCGGCTTCGTTGCCCACCTTGGTGACGGTATCGCCCACCCGGGCCTCGCTGACGGACTTGATGGAGGCGGTGATATAACCCACCTCGCCGGCTTTCAGCACGCCGGTGTTTTCCAGCGACATGGCCCGCATGTGGCCCACCTCCACCACGGTGAAGGTAGCGCCGGTGGCCATCATCTTCATGGTGTCGCCGGAACGCAGGGTGCCGTCCATCACCCGCACGTAGACGATGACGCCCTTGTAGTTGTCATAGACGGAATCGAACACCAGCGCTTTGAAGGGCGCGTCGTCGTCGCCCTCGGGGCAGGGGATATCCCGCACGATCTTTTCCAGCACAGCTTCCACGTTCTGCCCGGTTTTGGCGGAGATGCGGGGGGCGTCCTCGCAGTCAAGGCCGATGATCTCCTCCACGTCGGCGCAGACCCGGTCGGGGTCGGCGGCGGGCAGGTCGATCTTGTTGATGACCGGCACCAGCTCCAGGTCGTGCTCCAGCGCTAAGTAAGTATTGGCCAGCGTCTGGGCCTCCACCCCCTGGGTGGCGTCCACGATCAGGATGGCGCCGTCGCAGGCCGCCAGCGACCGGCTGACCTCATAGTTGAAGTCCACGTGGCCGGGGGTGTCGATCAGGTTCAGCTCATAGGTATTGCCGTCGTGGGCCTTGTAATCCAGCGTGACGGCCCGTGCCTTGATGGTGATGCCCCGCTCCTTTTCCAGCTCCATATTGTCCAGCAGCTGCTGCTGCATATCCCGCTTGGCGACGGAATCGGTCAGCTCCAGCAGGCGGTCCGCCAGCGTGGATTTGCCGTGGTCGATATGGGCGATGATGGAAAAATTGCGGATGTGTTCTTTTTTCTGTCGCATGTATCTTCTCCTACTCAAAGCGTATCTTCATGGGATTTGAAGCCCTCCCCCAGCACCTCGGAGGAATCGGCAATGATGATAAAGGGCTTTTCGTCGTATTTTTCGATCAGCTTGCGGATCTGCGGCACCTCATGGGTGCGCACCACGCACATGAGCATCTTTTTCTCCTCATGGGTATAGCCGCCCTCGGCGTGGATCAGGGAAACGCCCCGGTCCATCAGCTGAATGATGTCGTTGGTGACCTCGTCCGGATGCGCGGTGATAATGAGCATCATTTTGGAGTGGTCCCGCTCCTTGATGACGTAATCCAGCGCCACGCTGATGAGGAAGACGGTGACGATGGAATAGAGCAGACTGTCAAAGCTCTTGTACATGACGGCGGTGAGAATGACCACCGTGGCGTCGCACATGAGAATCAGCTTGCCCACGGCGATATGGGGGAATTTCAGTTTCAAAAGCCGCCCGGCGATATCGAAGCCGCCGGTGGTGGCGCCGGCCAGGAACACCAGTCCCAGCCCGATGCCGGCGATGACGCCGCCGAAGACAGCCCCCACCAGCACGTCGTCGCCGGAATAGGCGAAGCCGAAGCGGGCATCCAGATGGGCTAACAGGTCGATCTGGGCGGAAAGCAGCGCCGTGGCGGCGATGGTGCGGGCGATGAATTTCATGCCGAAGACCCGCCACGCGGCGATGAACAGGGGGACGTTCATGACGAAGTTGAACGCGCCCATAGGGACGACGGGGAACAGATGGTTGACGATGATGCCAAGGCCGGTGAGCCCGCCGGAGGTGATTTGCAGCGGCCGCACGAAGACGACCACGCTGACGGCGTAAAGCAGCGTGCCGACGACCCACAGCAGGATATCCCACGCCATGCGCCCGGCGCTGCGCCATTTCGGATCATTGGAAAGTTTGCTCAAGGTAAAGATCTCCTAATTTTTTGTAGCACGCTGCCTCAGCAGCGTCTCAACGTGATTTCCTTTATTCGATAGCACGGCGCCCTGCGCCGTTAAAGCATTCCTTTTTTCAGTCGGAAGTCCCGCAGCGCGGCGCCTTGCGCCGTTTTTTAACGTAGCGCGGCACCTCAGTGCCGCTGTTTACCAAAGTTACATTTCAGCAACCTGAAACATCAGCTAAACCGTTCTTTTTTCAGGAAAACTTATTTCCCAGTCTGCAAAACAGTTGTTTGTGTTACGAGCGGCACTGAGTCGCAGACAAAACGGTCCGGTGTGACCGTTTTGGCGTCGCGATACAATGAGCCGCCGGAAGGCGGAGACAACCAAACCTGCCGCGCTACCGGGTTGCTTCTGTTTTTCAGCCGGTTCATAACATTTGTCTTATCGGTTCCTTCGGTTCCGCCTCTCGTTTGTTTATCATGATACATGCGTTCCGATCCGCCTTCGGCGGGTGCGGGTCTCCAGTGGAGACCTCTGCCGCAGGCAGAAGCACCGACCGAGCCGGCAGGCGAGACCGGATCACTGATCCGCGCTGCGGAATTGAAGGATAACGCCAAACAGCTCCCACAGCCGGTCGAACTGCTGCGACAGGTACAGATACCCCAGCAGCGCCTCAAAGCCGGTGGAGCGGTGGTATTCCGCCTCGCTCTTGTTTTTGGGCGTGTGGGCGGAATTGGCGTTGCGGCCCCGCTTGTAGTAGGAAAGCTCCTCTTCGGTAAGCCTGTCCGCCAGCGCGTCCGCCGCCTTGGCCTGAAAGGCCGCGTTGACCAAAGCCACCGTCTCCCGGTGCAGGTCCTGCACCCTTGCTTCGCCGAGGGAGAGCACGTACTGGCGCACCAGCAGCTCGTAGACCGCGTCGCCCACAAAGGCCAGCGACAGGCCGCTCATGGATTTGTACGGCGGCAGATTTCCGCCGGAAAGCGCCTTCAGCGCGTTTGCGTCAGGGCACATACTGGAACTCGAAATCGTAGATGATCACGGTGTCGTTCTCCTGAATGCCGCGGCTGCGCAGCTCCTCCAGAATGCCGCTGGATTCCAGCACCCGCTGGAAATACTGCAATGACTCATAGTCGTCGATATCCGTCTTGTTGAGGATTTTCAGCAGCCACTCCGCCTCCACGTAGTAGTCGCCGCCCATCTCCGTCACCTTGAAGCCGGTGTCCTTCTTCTTTTCCAGGACGCTCATGGGGACGGGCTCTGATTCGTACCGCTTGATGGGGGGCAGCTCGGCCAGCTTTGCCGCCACGGCGTTGATCAGCTCCTGCGTGCCCTCCGCGATGGGGGCGATGATCTCGTAATAGGGCAGGCCCTGTTCCTCGATGAAGGAACGGAACCGGGCAAGCTGCTCGTCGGTGGCAAGGTCGACCTTGTTCCCTGCCACGATCTGGGGGCACTTGGTCAGCTCTGGGTTGAAGACCGCCAGCTCTTTATTGATGATGTTGAAGTCGTCGATGGGGTCGCGGCCCTCGCTGCCGGACACGTCCACGATGTGCACCAGCATGCGGCAGCGCTCCACGTGGCGAAGGAAGCGGTGGCCGAGGCCCACGCCCTCCCCCGCGCCTTCGATCAGGCCCGGGATATCCGCCATGACGAAGCTG
>CAMVNL010000005.1 GCA_947168785.1 uncultured Clostridia bacterium
TTTGCGCTCGCCGCCCTGGCGGCGGGTGAGGACGTCTCCGGCAGCCGGGTGGTAGTGTACGACGCCCCGGAGGGGTTCGACGTGCGGGACGACTACACGGTGGAAGTCCGCGCGGACGGGGAATGGACGTCCGTGCCCGTCTTCTCCGCCATGGTGACGCGGGGCCGAAAGACCTGCACAGAGACGTTCTTCGCCTCCGTGGACCTGGAAGGAACCATGCAGGTGCGGGTCACACCGAAACAATCCTTTGCCTCCGCGGAGATCCGCCCCTTCTCGGACGGTATCGCGGGGAAGGTGGAAAACGGTGTACTGTTCTTTGAAGTGGACCACCCCTGCCAGCTCTCCGTGGAGTTTGACGGCGACGTGATGCACAATCTGCAGCTGTTCGTCAACGACATTCTGACGGACGCGCCGGATCCAAACGACCCCAACGTGGTCTGGTTCGGCCCGGGGCTGCACACGGTGGAGAACGACAGCCGCATCATTTTGGAGGACGGCATCCCCATGCTGTACGTGCACAGCGGCCAGACCGTGTGGCTGGCGGAGGGCGCGGTGGTCAAATCCCGCATCAAGCCCGACCGGGGCGCCCACGACGTGACCATCGGCGGGCGCGGCATGGTGGACCTCTACGACTGGAATACGTGGGAGGCCACCGATGAATCCATTGCGGCGGCCGTGGGCTTCCGTATTTTCGGCGTCGAGGCCATCGACGTGACCGGCCTGACCGTTTCGGGGGTCATCCTCCGGAACGCCACCGCCTACACGGTCTGCGGGCAGAACCTGAAGGACGCGAAGTTTGAGAACGTGAAGCTGTTCTCCTGCTCCGACTGCTCCGACGGCATCGACCTGATGTCCTCCTGTAACGTGGAGATCCGGGACTGCTACATCCGCAGCAACGACGACGGCGTGGTGGCCTCCGCCACCTGCTGGCACGCGGTGGGCGACAGCCGCGACTGGCTGGTGGAAAACTGCGTGTTCCTGACGGACTGCGGCCACTCGATCTATATCGGCGGCATCGGCAGCGACGACGAGATCTGCGACATGACCTTCCGCGATATCGACGTTCTGGACGACTATGAGGATACCTCCTATTACTGGGGCGCCATCGGCGTCAACTCCTGCGACGGCAACCTGGTACACGACCTGACCTTTGAGGATATCCGTATCGAGCGGGTGGCCAAGGGAGAGCCGATCCGACTGACCGTGCGCGACAACTACGAAAAAAAGAATACCCCCGGCAAGGGCATCTCGGACCTGGTGTTCCGCAACGTGACGGTGCTGTCCGCAGGGGAAAAGTGCACCGTGAACGGCCTGAAGGACGCGAAGATCCGCAACGTCACCTTTGAGAATTTCACCTATAAAGGAAAAACCGTCGGCCCGCTGAATTACCGCTCGGCCTTCCACCTGATGAAGCACAGCGAGAACGTGCGGTTCAACGCCGCCTACGGCGGGGCAATGGGCAGGCTGCTGAATTTCTTCGCGCTGTTGTGGAACCGCCTGCTGGACCTGTTCGGCGCATAAACATATTGGGGCTGTTGCGTTAACAGTGCCTAAGAAGCGAGGGTTCCTGAACAAAAAGCGTTCAGGAACCCTCGCTTCTTAGGCATTATACAGGAAATAGGGATTTGTCGAGCTGACGCTCGAAAAGTTAAAAGTGAAAAGTTGAAAGTTGAAATGTGGGACCTGCGGTCGGCATTATATGATATCATCAAGCCCGGCAGGGCTTCCGAATTTTAACTTTTAACTTTCAACTCTCAACTTTTTTGTCGCGCCAACGGCGCGACAAACTCCCAACTTGTTAATGCAACAGCCTTTGTTAAACTTCTATCTCCTTACAGATCTCCGGGACGATAAAACGGATTTCGGGATGGTTTTTGGCAATCGTTTTTTGCAGCCGTTTTACGCTTACCGTTCTGGTCACGGGCGGGAAGGCGTTGTCGAAGTGATCGACCAGAATTGCCTTCGGGCGGTATTTTTCGATGAAATCCGCTGTCTTTTCCGGCACGAAGATGCTGCCGCCGTTGGCAAGGATCAACAGGTCCACGTTCTTCGGATAGGTGACGGAGGGCGTGTCCCGGAACGAGCCCGTCAGGAAAATCCGCTTTTCACCGTGAAGGATTTCATAGGCCACGATTTCACCGTTTTCCGGCATTTGATGATTCAGATACGCCTGCCGGAACAGCTTCGGGAACATGACGACGCACTTGGGCGTCACGGTGAGAATATAGATCGGATCAAATACGATATGGCGGAACTGCCACGCCTTCACCGTAAAATCGCCGAAGCGAAGCGTGTCGCCGGGCTTTATTACGTGGATCCTGTTCCCGGGAGCGCCCCGTGAGACCATCGTCTTTTTCGGCGTTTCGGTGCAGTACACCGGCACGCTGCCGTCGGTTTGCATCAACGCGGGAATGCTGTAAATGTGGTCCAGATGCCCGTGCGTCATCAGTACCGCGTCGAAACCGGTAAAGCCCTCCAAAGGCGTGGTTTCGATCCGGCGGTTCATCCGGACAAAGGGATCGAACAGCAGTTTCGTCGTTCCGTCGTCCAGTCCGATCGTGGCGGTGCCATACCAGGTCAGCTTCATTTCTTTTCCCTCTTCCCATCGGTTGTGATGATATCGGCGTTCAAAGCGCCTTTACACATATTTATTATAAGCGAACCATCTGACGATTTCAATCATAATCGACAAATCAGCCCGCAATGAATCCGCTGCCAGACGGTACGCGGGAAAGGCGAATCCATCATCCTCTGCGCATGGAAAAAATGTTGATTCTTTAATTCTATCAGTGTATAATAAACAAAATATACATCTTTCGGAGTATTTGACATGAAAAAGATAAAGAAACCTCTCTCTCTGCTGCTGGCGGCGATGCTGCTGCTGACGCTTTGGGGCGCCGCCTTGCCCCGGGCCTTTGCGGCCGCCGTATATGCCTATGGGGATACGCTGCATACGCTGCAGGGAATGCCCGGCGACAGGATCTGCAAGGGCACCATTATCTACGGCGACAACAACTGGGACGGCCAAGCCTATCAGAACTGGGGTACCTTTATCCATGTGGACGGCACCTTTTACGGGATTAAAACGCTCAACACGCCCGAGCCCGGGAAGGGTTGGGCTGCGGACAGGGATTATATCTATGACCGCAACGAGGGTGATTCCATCACAGCCAGCCACAGCATCAATTTGTATTTGCTGTCGTGTCCGGACCTGCAGCTGAACGGCAAAAATACGGTCGTCACGGCCGACGCCGACGTGATCTATTCCGGCCGGCCTGTGGCACCGCAGGTGACCGTGACCTACAACGGCGAGGTTCTTTCCCCCGATTACTATACCGTCAGCGGCAACAGCCGGACCGACGTGGGGGAGTATACGCTCACCGTCACGGGCAAAAACGGTTATTCCGGCAGCGTGAACGGAAGCTGGCGGATCGTGGATCCCGAAAACGTCGACCTGACCGGGCTGCACACGGCGCTTGACCGGGCGAACGCCCTCGACGCCGCTGCCTACGTTGACTTTTCCGGCGTCACGGCGGCTGTCGACGCCGCCCTGGACGCGCTGGCTGTTACTGACGCGCTGACCCAGGCCCGCGTGGACGCGCTGGCGGCGGAGATCCGGATCGCCATCGCGCGTCTGACGGCGAAAACCGTCGCCGGCGGCGCGGCCGCTTCCGTGGAGGGCAACCATCACTATCCGAACAAGGCGTACGGCGGCTTCCGCATCGAGGCGCTCGGCGCGGACGAGTCGACCGGCAGCTTTACCTTCTCGTCGGATGTTTCCGCCAGAACGCGGGAGATGGCGGACGCCAACGCCCCCGTCGCCACGTATTACTACGACGTGAACGAGATTACCTCCTTTGCCGGTCTTGCCGCGAAGAAGGGCTTCGCGCTCAGGTACACGATCACAAACAGGAACTACGCGGACGGCTTCAACTACCAGATCCATACGGACAACGCCGCCTACACGATCTCCCCTGCCGGTCAGATATTCCTGAACGACAAGCCGGTCGGTTATACCGAGAACCGCACCGTGAACGGCGCCCTTCCGGCGGTCGGCGGCAGCGACTTCACGCTGAAGCTCACCGTGTGGACGGATATCGATCAGACAAACGTGGGCGACTACATCCATGCCGGCGCAAAATTGAAGCTCCGCCTGATCGCTTTCGATAAATCGGCGCTCCGCAGCGCGATAGACACGTACGTTTTCCCCCGCAGCTTCTATACGCCCGAAAGCTATGAGGCGTATCTTGACGCGCTCGGCGCGGCGGGTGATGTGAACGTTGACCCCACGCCGCTTCAGGGTGAGATCGACGACGCGGCGCAGGCGCTGCGCGACGCCATCGCCGGGCTTGTGTTCTCCACGGAGCTTGATTTTACCGAGCTTGACGCGGCGATCAAAGAGGCCGGCGCCCTCGACAGCGCCGCTTACGTCAGTTTCACAGAGGTCACGGAAGCCGTCGCGGCCGCGGTCGACGCCATTGACGGCGGCGCCCTTGATACGCAGGAAAAGATCGACGATATGGCGGGGAATATCCGCCTGGCGATCGGCAGGCTCGTGGAAAAACGGACGCCGGAATCCCATTACGTTCTGGTGAACGGCGACCAGAATTACCCGAATATCGCCGCCGGCGTCAGCCGCCTGACGGCCTACGGGGCGGACGAGGTCACGGGTGACTATACCTATGCCGTCAGCGCTTCGGTATGGGAGCGCAGGATGAACGACGCCCAAGCCCCCGTCGCAACCTATTATTACGACGTGAACGAGATTTCCTCCTTTGCCGATCTTGCCTCAAAGAAGGGCTTCCGGCTCAATTATACGGTCGTCAACAGGACCTATGCGGATATCTGGAATTACAGGATCGAAACAAACAACCCGGCGTTTTCCACCAATAAGGAAAGCCAGGTTTTTCTGGACGGCAAGCCCAACGGTTACAACGAAAACGTGGCGCTCAACGGCCAGCTTCCCACTGTCGGTGGGCAGAATCTGGAACTGCTGCTGACCTGCTGGACGGATATGGCGCAGGCGAGCACCTACAACGGACAGACGCTGACCTATATCCACAGCGCGACGAAGCTGAAGCTCCGCTTCGTGCCGTATGACAAAACGAATCTGTTCGATGCGATCAACACCCCGGTCGAGCATATCTCGCAGTATACGCCCGAAAGCCTCGCGGCTTACCGCGACGCCCTCGACGCCGCCACGGCGGTCGCCGCGAAAACCAACGCCGACCAGACAGAGATCGACGCCGCCGCCGACGCGCTGCGCGCCGCCATTAACGCACTGACGCTCAAGACGTTCACCGTGACGTTCAACGGCTATCTGGGCGCGCCGGTCGATGCCGTGGAGGTGCCATACGGTTCGGCGGCGACAGCGCCCGAGCTCCCCGCCTATATCATCGTCGACGCGGCGGCCCACGCGCATTTCACCGGCTGGGACCAAAGCTTCGACCGCGTCATTGCCGATTTGACGGTCGCCGCGCAGTACGAAACCGCCGCCCACGCCGTCACGCGGGAATCGACGGAGGAGCAATTCCTCGTTTCCGCCGCGACGTGTACGGACAGGGCGGTCTATTACAAGAGCTACGTGTGCGGCTTCACCGGGACGGAAACCTTTGCCTACGGTCCGACGCCGACCGGCCACGTGTGGGACGTTGAGGAGATTGCTTCGCCGACGCCGTCCAAAGACGGAACCATGCTGTATGCCTGCACCGTCTGCGGCCTGACAAGGACGGAGGCAATCCCCTACATCGGCAGCGCCATGCCGTCAGGGGAGCTGCTCGGCCGCTTCTTCTCCACGGACAACGTCTGGTGGGACGCGGCCAACGGGCAGAATTACGTGCAGTGGCAGATGGGCGATTATCCCGCCTATGAACCGAAGCTGGGCATGACCTATTTCAACGGGATGTACGTGCGGCTCGGCAACGAGGCGATGCTTTCCGGCGTCACCCGCGATACCGGTCTGACGGTCGCCTTCAATTACCGCCCCAATTTTTCGGGCGATCACAGGCATATCCTGTCTATCGGCAAAAACGCCTATGGCGACATCGTTAATAACCATTTCTATATTTCCGGCGCGACGTCATGGTTCAGCGACGGGCATTTTCCCGTCGTCGGCTGGGTAAACGACAGCGGCACGGAAACGATAAAAGCCTATCCTGCGGGGCTCAGTCCCGTCCTGGGGTATGAATATAACGTCGTTGTCTCCATCGATCACGAGGAAGGCGTTGTGTTCTATGTTGACGGGATCAGATACGAGACCGTCTACGTCGACAGCAATCTGAACGAGCAGCTTCCCAATATCCGCGCGTTCCTTGACGAGGTCGGCACCTATACCAACAACTACGTCGGCTGCTCCCGCTGGACCGGGGACGCCAAACTGGAGGGCTATCTCAGTGACCTGCGGTTCTACGGCGCTTCCATGACGGACCGGCAGGCGTACGATCTTGTCGCCGACATGATGGGCAGCTCCTTCGACCTGACAAAGCCCTCTTTCACAGCGGTGGCGTATCACTGTCAGGACCCCGCCACCGGCACGATGGACTGGTCCAACCGGGACGATGTCCCTGACTACGACGAGCTGGTCTACGGCGTTTACGGCGACGCGTACCGCAATCTGGCCTACGCCCCCTATGACCAGACGGAGTGGGTCGAAAAGGAATGGCACAACTGCTATACCACCCTGGCAACCCCCGCCAACGTCGTCATGGTTTACGACGGCGTCCCGGGACATGAACCCATGAGCCCCATCATGATACAGCTCAAGGGCAACGGCAGCAACGGTCCCCGTTCCGTCGACTATCTGGCGGTGGACGAGGACGTGCCGAGCCTTGCCTTCCGGCGCCAGTGGGCAGGGTATATGGACGAGAGCAACGGGGGCTATCTGCAGTGGCCTGACGCGGGCGAAGGACGCAACTGGATCAATTTCAACAGAAACAGCTATATCAACTACCAGGTCCGCACCAGAAACGACCTGCACCGGCTGCAGACGGAAAATCAGGACAACAAGAACACGCGCCGCGATTACGGCAACGCCTTCGTCTACGTGGGGCAGGGCAATTTCACGACGTACTATGAGAAGTTCTCCGAGACCAGGCTCCACTATTCTCACACCTGGCGCGGGAGCGGCACGCAGGTTGACGACGAGAAGATTCCGACCAAGGGTAATATCTACGTCCTTTCGTATAAGCCGGTCTATGACGCCATGGACGGCTTGCGGGCCGAATACGCCTCTGTTTCCCCCGAGGCCTGGACGTATACCGAAAGCTCTTACGCCAATTATCTGACCTATCTTCGCCGCGTTGCCCTGTGCAACCCGAATTTGTACGATTACGCGAACAGGGGCGTGGAAACCGCCACCGTCCTCTGCGCCGCCGCCATCCGGCAGGTCGCGGAGCCGCATTATGAGCTGGTCAAAAAGACGGCCACAGTCAAATTCGTGGATGAAGACAGCGTTCAGGTGGGGAACGATTATACGGTCGTTTTCGGCGGCCAGGTAGAGGACGCGAAACCCGCCGCCCCTGCGAAGGCCTACGACGAAACGTATCATTATCACTTTGACGCCTGGGCGGATATTGACTGGGAAGACTATCGCACCATGTCTTCCGGCGTGATCATTGCCCTTGATCCGAACTATACGCCCGAACGGCACGTCTATGAAGGGACGGAACCGACCTATTACACCGACGGCGTCGGTATCTGCTCCTGCGCAAAGGCCGACACGGTCCCCGCGCTTCAGACGCTCATCAACCTTGACGACGTTACGGTGGAGGGTGTCGGCGGTACGAAAGGCAAGATCGCGCTCGCGCCGACGAAGGAAAACGATATCAGCTTTGAGATCGTCGGGTTCCTGGCAGACGGCGGCGATCATACCCTCTACAAAAGATCCGCAAAGCCGGAGGCGGCGACCGGTACGCTCAAACTGAACGGGGTCAGGATCTCAAGGGACAGCGGCGACGCGGGCAAAATCGCCTATAAGTTCACGAAAATGGACTTTACAGCGCTGCCGACCTTCTATGCCCTCGTCAAGGTGACCGGAACGGGGAACCACAAGTACGCGGAGAATGAGATCTATACCTACCAGAAGGTCACGCTCGTCCCGTCCAAAAACGTTTTCTTTGACGACGCCGTCGAGGCGATCGCTTACACCAACAGCGCAAACGCGGATTCCGGTTACGGCGTGTGGTCCAGGATCACGGACAGCGGCTCGGTCGCCACGGATGCTGTTGACAGCTTCGGCGATCTGGAGACCGCGCAGGCGGATACGGAGAATTCTGTCCGGTACAGCTTCGGCGACGCGCATCAGGTCAGCGTTTCCGACTCCCTCGGCAAAAATTGGCCGAAAGCGCAGTTCACCTTTACCGGCAGCGGTTTTGACGTGATCTCCGTCACCGACAGCGACAGCGGCGTTTTCACGGTCAACGTGTACCAGGGGACCGAAGCCAGAGCGGGGAAACCCTTCAAAACGGCGATCGTCAACAATTACTACGGGTATCGGTACGCGCAGCTCTTCTATGACCGGAATGCCCGCCGGTTTGTTGATACGGGCGATGCAAACGGCACGGTACTTTACGCCGCGCTGCCCACGACCCCCGAAGAAAGCAGGGTTTACAGCGGCCTCGGCTCCCTCTTCTACACGATGGATGCGGCGTATGCGGCACGGGACGAACAGGACAGCCCTGTCGTCGCCTACGGCTGGATCCAATCCGGCAGCAGCGACGTGCTCTATCAGGTGCCGTGCCTGAATCTGGACCTCGGAACCGTCGGGACCTATACGGTTGTGATCGAGCCGCGCTTCACCGCTTCCTACGGGCATTATAATGAATCCAACGGGGTCAGATACTATAATTTCACACTTGACGGCGTCAGGATCTACAATCCGGCGGACGGCAGCAACGAAGCGCTTGCGCTGTATGAGGAAAACGGTGAAAAATATACCGCCTACGAACTGATCAGAAAGACGATCCCCGACGAGGAGCTGGTGCTGATCGACGGCATGGAGCAGCTCGCCAAGGAAAACATTTCGGCCTACCTCGCCGGCGCGCCGAAGAATGAGCTCTATCTGAGGGCGAACGGAACGGCCGCGTTTGACGTCGACTTCACCGGTCTCACCGACGCAAGGATCGGCCTCAAGGCCGCGAACGGAACAGGCTGCAGCGTGACGATCTCCAACGGAAAAACGACGAAAACCGTTCCGGTGACAAGCGCGACGGAACAATACGTTTCCGTCGGCGATCTCCTCACGCCGGGGGAGACGACAACCCTTACGGTGACCAACAACGGAGAGGGGATCCTTTCGATCACCCGTCTGATGACGGCCACCAACGCGGCGACTCCGACGCAGTCCGGCGCGCCGAGAAGGAGCCTGAGCATCGGGCCGAAAACGGCCAAGACGGCGCTGGCCGCCGTCGCCATGCTCAACGCGGACCTCACCATTGACAGCGGGACGATCGGAACGACCGCAGCCGACGACGGCACGGTCACGCTGACGCTGAAAACAAGCGACGCCGCCCAAACCGTTGTGATCCGCGACGGCGAAGGCCGCGTTGTCGATCCGGAGGCGATCACCTTCTCCATCGACGAGACCGGCGTGAAGAACTGGACGATCGTGCTGTCGGAGGAGCAGAGCGGGACGTATGCCTATACGCTCCAGGCGGAATATGAAAACGGCTACGCGCCGGAACAGCCCACCGTCGTGACCGTGACGGTCACCCTCCACGGGAGCGAGGCCGGGGAACCGGAAAGCACCGATCCGGAAGAACCGAAAGACGGGGAGACCGGATCGGCCTCCCGCCTCCTCCGTGGCATCAAGGGGATCTTTGAACGGCTCCGTGATCTGATCCGCAAGCTCCTTGCCCTGTTCAGATAAACACAATCAAGAAGAGGACGGTCTCTTGTCCTTGTAAAAAAACTCCCGCCGGAGAAGGATTTCTCTGACGGGAGGTTTATTTTCAGGTTCATAACGGTTTTTGCAGAATCAAGTTGACCAGCTGGGACTTGGCGACGTCTTCCCTTTGCGCGAGAAACGATCCTACACGGTAGCGCGGCTGCCCACAGCCGCCCCGCAGAAGGCGGTTATTGCAAAAACTGGATTTATTGCATGTTTGCCTGTCTGTAGGCGTCCCATATCGCGCGGATCTCTTCCCAGTCCTCCGCCGTCAGGGCGCAGTCCTCGATCGGGTTGAGAATGTAGAGGTCCGGCACGCCGAAACGGACGCATTCGCGGGCGTAGCGCATAAAATCCCGGCGGCTTCCGCAGGAACCGGCGTCCGTATCAACCGAAACGCCGGGCATGATCGCCCGGAACAGGTCGGCGCGCTCCTGCATGATCCGGACGGAATCGCGCAGCGCAAAATAGGTGTCGTGCAGCCGCGCCTGATCGGTGAACTGCGCAAACAGCGGATGGCAGCAGCTGGTGTTGATGAGGGCGTCTGGCTTCGCAAGCTTCGCCTCGGTATAGATCAGCTCCATAAACCGATACATCAGTGAAACGCCGTAAACGCCTTTTTCGTGAATGCGCATATATTGTTCGGTGGGGATGCAGTCGGCAAAATCGATTTTGAACCCGTCGGCGTTCATGCAGCCCGCGTCGGCGGACAGCAGGGTGTGCATGAAGTCGTGCACACGGGCGCGGTAGGCGGGGGAGGTGGGATCGGCGGCGAGCCTTTCCCCGGTCCCGCTCAGGATACACTCGTCGTCACTGAGCCCTTCCGCGTCCCAGCTCTTGAACCAGAGCGCCACGCGGCGGCCCTTCCGGTGCTGCGCATCAACGAAAGCGCGCATATCCGGCCATTTTTCCGGGTCCGGCAGGGCCGTTCCGTATTCCTTCTGCCACTTGTCGTCAATGATGAGGGCGGAGGGGCGCAGGCCGCGTTCATCGAGCGTATCGGCCATCCTTTGATAGATTGCCTGCGACGCGGCGTCCTTCGGGTTCTCAACGCCGGGTGTGACCGCCTGCTCCTTCCAGCCGCAGAAAAACGGCCCGCGCCACCAATCGGGGAGTTCTCCGGTCACAGCGCGGGGAACGCCCCGGTCGTAATGCCAATCGGCATACCGGCGCAGCCCCTCCGGGTCGGTCGCCGCCGTGAAACCGATCACGGCGGGGCTTTCCCAGCAGCCGTCCACCTCCTGACAGCCGCCGAAGCCTGCCTGAAGGCAGAAACGGGAGATATCGGGGCCGGTCCTGACGCTTTTGTACGTCAGCCCGTCGAAGGACGCGTTGCCGGGCAGCGCTGCCAACCCCAGCAGGAAGCGCCCGTCAAGCCCCGCCATGCGGAAGGAAAAGACCAGCGGGGTGGGGGAGAAGCCCCCCAGGAAGCCGAGGCGCGTCTCCTGCGTCATCGTAAAAACGCGGTTGGAGGAAAACGCGTTGGCAAGCCCCAGCGGCGCGAAGTAATCGGCGGCCTCATAGCCGCTGCCGTAAAACCGTTCCTTCCTGTCGCCGATAAAATAATCGAGGGTGTCGACGGTTCCTCTGCCGTAAACCCGCACGCTGTAGGAAAGAAACGCAGGGGTCAACCGGAAAATATATTCTTTCTTTTCCCAGAGGGAGGATTCCGCCGTCCAGATCACCGTGCATTCTTCTCCGTTTTTTCGGACGTTCGGCCGGCTGAGGCGGATCTCCTCATCCTGCCGCCCGCGGGAATTGACGGCGGAAACGGGGTTCAGGCGAAAGAAAACTTCCTCGCCGATTCCGAGCGAAAGCGTTTTTTCATCAATGGCGGCAAAATAATCCGCATATCCGCAATAATCGATCATGTCAGTGTTCTTTTCTCCGCATTTCGGGCCGCGGGATCATCCCGCCGTAAGACGTATGACGGTATCTATGGGGTCGGCGGTTTCCGGCATGATGATGCGGTAGCCTTCTCCGTTTTTCATGAGTTCCAGCTGCGTGTCGCCGTATTCGGCCTTGATAAACGTTTTGGAATCGGCCGCCGCCGGCAGCGTCAGCACGCCGTTTTCGGGCAGGTTCAGCACGTGCAGATAGACGGTTTTTCCGTCGGGGGATTCGGTGGACACGCCCCATTCGCTCTTTTCAAGGGGAACGCCCGGCTGCGTCACGTAGGAGCGGCCCGGCACGGTCCCGTAAATTCCCTCATGTGCCCGCAGCAGATCGCCCAGGTCCGACAGCAGCTCGCGCACGCCGGTCTCCCAGGTCTGATCGATATACGGCCCGCAGGACCAGGCGATGCCGGCGTTGAACTGGCCTTCGGTGGCGGCGGTGCGCACGGTGTAACGGTACAGGTTGCGGGCGTCGGTGGGGGCCGTGTTGCCGCTGGCCCACCAGTTGCCGATCTGCCGGTTGACCTGTGAATAGTGCGTCGTAAGGGTATCGGAATCACAGCCCTGTATCGAGCCGTAATATTCTGAAACGATAAAATCCGACAACGGATGCTTTACCGTGTTCTCCGTTACGCCGGTATTCACGAAAATCACCGCCTCCGGGTCGCATGCCCGCACGACCTTGCACACGCTTTCGTCCGGGCCGCCCTGGTCGAACCAGAAACCGGCGATCCCTGTGCCGTACCGGTCGTAGATCTCACGGATCAGTTTCGTCAAAAAACACATTCTCGCCCTGTCGCCGGTCCATCCCATTCGTTTCAGATCGGCCGGATTGATGTCGTGCTGGTCGTTGGGCGGCATGTAGAGCAGCAGCGGGATCCGATACTGCTTCAGCCCGGCGATCAGCTTCGCGATTGCGTCGGAATGCTCCGTGCATTTTTCCGGGCAGACCGCCTTCATGGTCTCCGACGGGAACAGCAGGTTGAACCCGGCGTGCGCCACGGTGAATACCACGTACTCCGCGCCGAGATCGTGCGCTGTCCGCGCGAAGGCCTCGCCGTCGAACATGGCTGCGGCTTCCTCCGGTGAGGACGCCGGGCGGGAGTCGTCCCGGGAATACCAGGTGCCGCCCCATGCGTTTTCATCCCCGTCCCGGTAGGTGGCGTACGTATAATGGGTGAACAGTCCCACGCGCGCGTTTTTGAAATATTCTTTTCCGTAATTCATTTTCATATCCTCTTCGTTTACATACAGACGTCCGTCCGCGTCCGTCTTTATCTCAACGACAGCGGGGCGTTCGTTCAGTTCCCCGCTGAACAGCGTGGTGAAAAGCCTTCCGTCCTTCAACGTGAACAGATTGCCGTGCCCGCCGTTCACAAGCAGCAGCCGCCGTTCGCTGTAAGGCCCCTGGAACCGGCTGGAAACGGCGTAATAGCTGTCGTAGGACAGATAGGAGGAGCCGTCCTCCCGGTAGTGCGTCGTGTAGGAGGCCGAGCAGAGATAATACAGTCCGCCGACCTTTTTCACAAAGCAGCCCTCAAAGCCGACGGGCTGCCCGCTGACGCTGCGAAGGACCCCTTCGGGAGAGACGACGCGCGTCATGTCCCGGCTCATTCTGGCATAGCGGCCGTCCCCGATGATGGCGTAAACCGTCCTGTCGTCGTCAACGAAAAAGGTGGAATCGATGGCGTCGAAGATGGCCTTGCCGCAGATATCCTCGTAAGGCCCCTCGGGGCGTCCGGTTGTGCTTCTGAGGACGGAGCCGTTCATGGCGCCCCAGCCGAGGGAGTAGCAGATATAATAGTTGCCGTTGACGTAGTGAAGCTCCGGCGCCCAGATCGGGGAGGAGCCGTCCTTCAGAAGCTCCTTCTGCCACGTGGCGTCGCGCTCAAAATTCCAGACCGCGCCGAGATCCGTCCAATCCGACAGGTCCTCCGAACGATATACGTGTATCTCCTTCGTGTTCGACCAGTCCACCGGGTCGTAGGTGCCTGTCATGTAATAATACCCGTCCGGCCCCGTCATAATGAAAGGGTCCCGCAGGTGGATATCCGCAAGCGGGGCCGGATCCTCCGCCGGAACGCCGCCGAAGGAGGGATAACTGACCGAAAGCTCATACGGGATTTTGGAGCTGAACGTCGGGTCCATCCCCTCCGTATATGGGAACGCCACGTCGATTTTATAAAATACGTTGTCCTTCAGTGCGGTGAACGCCGTGCATGGCTCGGCGCGCAATTCGTTATAAGCGATGCTGATCTTCGCCTCTTTTGCGCCCGTTACCCGCAGCATGGGGAAACCGGCGTTTTCAAACGAAATATACGCCGTATAACGGATATACCCCACGCCCGCCGGAAGCTCGCGCTCGGGCAGCCTGCACAGATCGTTGACCCGCTCCGTATAGACCGGCTCCGGCGCGTTTTCATCGGTATAAAGCGATACGACCGCCCCGCGGGAACGGGACAGGTATTCCTCCATACGCCCGAGCTCCTTCGGGGTGTAGGACGCGATATTCCTCGGAAATCTGCCGGTGAGACCGAAAGCGCCGAGGATAATCAATAAGAAGGACAGCATTTTCTGAAACAGATACAGCATGGTTTGATCCCTCCTAAAACAACGTTCCGGAATCATCGGTGTGATGCGGCGATGCGACAGGACCAATTAATGTTTTTCAGGCCTACTATTTCATTATAATTAAAACCTCCGATAATTTCAATCTGAAATATTGGTTCATCATGGATTTTTGTGGGATAACGCCATCAGGTTTTGATAGTCTGTCCGGCGACACACCATCCCGTAGGGGGCGGCATCCTGACGCCCCGCATTGGGAGGCAAACAACTTTTCGACGGTCGCCCTCCGCCAAACGTACGCCCTGTCGCAAGGGGAATTTTTTCCCGATGGGGAACCGCCAAGCGGGGCGTCGGGACGCCGCCCCCTACGGTCGGTGGACGATCGCCGCAAAAGGGGACTGATTGTGATCCCACAAACACGCGTGATGAACCATACAGGTTCAGACTAAGACTTTATACGGTAACAGCATTCACGCTTTTGTGTCGAATACAAAGTGCTGAAAACGCCTATCTATCAACATCTTTATCCGCAAGAGCCGCATCGGGAATATCTACATCTCCGATGTCAATAGCCGCAGCATTTTTTTGCCGACTTGATCTGATGCGCTTGAAAAAAAGCCGGTTTGTGCTATAATATATACGGCTGGAAAGCCTCAAAATTTCAGTTATGGCAGCGTCGGCAAGCAGTTCATCAGGCTTGGGGCAGCGCTGTCTTCAATCGAAAAGAAGGAAACTATGGATCTATCATTTGTCTATTTCTGGCAGCAGGTGACGTCCAACCCGCTTCTGATGCTCGCAGTCGGACTGACCCTCGGCGTCATTTTCGTCAATGGCTGGACGGACTGTCCGAACGCAATCGCAACCTGCGTGACGACCCGATGCATGGAAGCGCGCCCTGCGATTCTGATGTCTGCCTTCTTCAATTTCCTTGGCGTGTTTATTATGAGTTCGGTGAATGCGACGGTTGCACAGACGATCGCAAACATGGTCGATTTCGGAACCAACTCACATGATGCGATCGTGGCGCTGTCCGCCGCTTTACTGGCAATCGTGATCTGGGCAGTGCTCGCCTGGTATTTCGGGATACCGACCAGCGAAAGCCACGCTTTGATCGCAGGCCTGACCGGTGCGGCGATTGCAATGCACGGCGGGCTTTCCGGCGTCAACGGTCACGAATGGATCAAGGTCATCTACGGCCTTGTGATTTCGGTTGTGCTCGGCTTTCTCCTCGGTTATGCGGTCTGCAAGCTGGTGACGGTCATCTTCTTCAATGTTGACCGGCGAAAAACGGAAGGCATCTTCCGGTACGGTCAGATCGGCGCTGCCTGTGCCATGAGCTTCATGCACGGCGCGCAGGACGGTCAGAAATTCATGGGTGTTATCCTGATGTGCCTTTTGCTTTCAAACGGCGGCGGCGAGGGCGCTGCTGTGAAGATGCCGGTATGGATCATGTTGCTTTGCTCCGCCATCATGTCGGTCGGAACGTCGATCGGCGGAAAGAAGATTATCAAATCCATCGGCATGGATATGGTCAAGCTGGAAAAATATCAGGGCTTCTCGGCAGATATGGCAGCTTCGGTCGCATTGCTCATCAGCTCTCTCTTCGGAATCCCGGTATCGACCACACATGCAAAAACAACTGCAATCATGGGCGTCGGAGCCGTCAAGCGCCCTTCTGCGGTCAATCTCGGAGTTGTCAAAAATCTCATGATGACATGGATCCTGACCTTCCCCGGCTGCGGACTGATCGGATTTATCACAACGAAGATCTTTATTGCGGTCTTCTGATTCGGAGGAAATTATGGCTAACAAGAAAAACGATTTTTACTGGAACAATTTTATTTCGGCTGCTGATACCGCCTGCCTCGCCGCGGATTATCTGCTCGAATGTCTGCGGGAATTCGACGCCGGAAAGATAAACGAAATGCTGACCGCGATGCATGAATATGAGCATCAGGGCGATTCGCTGCGGCATGAAATGTCCGAGGCGCTGGCAAAATCTTTTGTCACGCCGATCGACCGCGAGGATATGGCAGAACTCTGCCAGAGACTTGACCATGTAATCGACAGCATCGAGGAAGTCTTACAGGCGATCTATGTCAACAATGTTGCAAAGATCACCGATGAGGCTGTCAGTTTTGCGGAGAAAATCTGTGTCTGCACTGCAAAAATGAAGTCGATGCTGGCAGAGCTCCCGAATTTCAGAAAATCCGAGCAGCTGCACAAGCTCATCATTGATGTGAACGCCGCAGAAGAAGAATGCGATGCGCTGTATCTTCAGGCTGCTTACAGTTGCCGTAAAAACTGGGACGGAAAGAATCCGCTGGACGTGATTGCATGGCGTGAGATCTACTCGAAGCTGGAAGAATGCGCCGATGCCTGCGAGGATGTCGCGGACACCATCGAAGCCGTGGTCATGAAAAACACCTGAAAGAGATCAGGCATTGTTCTCATCAATAATCGTAAACCGCCAACAGATGCAATCAAAGAAACAGGCTCACCTCGAAGGTGGGTCTGTTTGATTACCAGGTATTGAATTGAAAGCTGACGCTGCGTTTGTTGCAGAAACAGCACATGAAGCATTCATGTCAAGGAAATAAAAATGGAACCTGTCGTTTTTGGTAAATTCACAAATAAAGTGTACCAGATTCCGACAGGATTCCAACTTTGGTTTTTTCCGAAAAACAACAGTCGTCTCAATCTCATGGAGCTTTTTCGAAAGGAATTTCAAATCGATAGTCATACCATTCCCCGGAAATGTAGTTCCGCGGTCTGACGACCATTTTGTCCGAATATACCTCCAGCGCGGCGGCGTCCCCGTTCCTGTCCGCGTCCTCGTCGTTCTTCGTCGACGTCGGCAAGTTGATGCAATAAAAATTCTCCGACGGATTCATAAAGCATTCCTGTGTCATCAGGTCGTGCCGATGCCCGCCGACGAACAGCACGAGCGTACCGGCGTCGGTGTATTTTTGAATGATCCTCTCAAGCCCCGCCGGCGTACCGTCCGAGAGAACATACTCGTCGGTAAACCTGCCGCCGAAAAAGATCGGTTCGTGGCCGACGACAAACACCGGTTTGCCGCTTTCGGCGGCCTCGGCAAGGCGCGCATCGATCCATTCGAGCTGCTCCTCGTGCAGCACCGGGTCGCCCGCGTCAAGCATTTCGTCGGTCGCGATCACGATAAAGTGATAGCCGTTGACGATGCGGACATAGTAGTTCGTATCGCTTTCGATCCCACAGAAGCGCTGAAAATCACGGAAATTCGCGCACGTCGTTTCGAACGTTTTCTCGCAGTCTTTGCCCATGCTCGTGCTGCCGGAATCGTGGTTGCCCATCGAGGGGATCACACAGCCGGTTTTGTTGTACATCCGCAGAATGGATTTCAGATAACCGTACTCCTTCTGTTCCGCCAGATTCACGTTATCGCCTGCCAGAACCAGCGCGTCCACAGGGACGTCGCTTCTGGCGATTCCCCGCAGCAGTTTCATCAACCAGACGTTGCGCGGATGCAGCGGATCGCTGTCCACGTGGATATCGGCCGTCAGCACGGCGTTCAGCAAAAGCGCCTCCGCATTTTCGGGGGCGTACCGTTTTCCGGCAAACATCACGCCGTTGATCCCTCCAACAAAGAGATATAACGCCGCTGTCAGAAGTGAAATCAATTTGACTGCGATACCGGTTATTTTCATACCAATCACCTCTTTTTTCTTGTAACCGAAAAGTGTAAAGTTATCATCTATATTATAACAAGAAAACAAAATACTTTTCAATACATTTTTTTGTCTTTTCTAAAAACCGCCGCATCAATCATTAATCAGGGGACGGCTCCTCGATTGAGTCCTATAAAGTCTTCCGCCGGAGAAGGGGTTCTCTGACGGGAGGCGTTTTTTTGTGAAACAATGCGAAGGAGCCGAGTGCCGAAGCGGCCCGATCAGCCTTTTGCGGTTTCTTTTGCCGTATTGATCGAAGCAATCAGCATACGGCGAATAGCGCCGCATTGATTATAGATATCTTTGGCTGTTTCCCGGTCAAGGATACCCGACTTTGCAAAAACCTCAAGCCAGTATTCCGTTTCATAGCATTCCTTCAGCGCGATCTGCATTTTAGCGATGATATCGGGTTTGCCGTGGGCGTAATTCGCTTCGTGAATGTTTGCGCCGATGCTTGTCGCGGAACGTTCCAACTGATTGACAAGAGAAGAATGCCCTTTTATGTTTTCGCAGAGCTTAATTGTATTTACCGAGAATTCAACAGATAAGTCGCGCGGTTTCGATTCGGACAGAAGAATCACCTCTTTCGGATCGGGCATACCATAAGTGTAAAGTGAAATATCCCGCTGCCGCGGGACGTGAAATGTTTGCCTTTCGGCAAACGTGAAATTTTGCGGTTTCACCGCAAAGTGAAATGAAATAAATCCACTCACGCCCGCAGGCATTTCACACGCCGCAGGCGTATTTCACGCGCGAAGCGCATTTCACAAATTTCGGATCGGGCGTACCATAAGTGTAAAGTGAAATATCCCGCTGCCGCGGGACGTGAAATGTTTGCCTTTCGGCAAACGTGAAATTTTGCGGTTTCACCGCAAAGTGAAATGAAATAAATCCACTCACGCCCGCAGGCATTTCACACGCCGCAGGCGTATTTCACGCGCGAAGCGCATTTCACAAATCCACGCAGTGGATTTATTTCGTTGAAAAAGGACTTGCTTTCGCAAGTCCTTTTTCTGGCTGTTACGTACTAAAAAGATTCACTTCGTTTTTGCCACAAAACGACCGGGAAATTGTCATTTTTATATTTTTTGGTTAAAGACGCCTAATCGTCATTTCATAACAGAGACAGAAAAGAAGCCCTATGTCAAATACGGCACAGGACTTCTTTTGTATTTTCCGGACGGTACAAAGATTGGTTTAACCGTTCGATTTTGTTATTTCTTGCCGGTGAACACGGCGATGATCTTCTTGAAGAAGCGGATCAGCAGCTCCCAGAAGGAGAGCTTTCCGGTGGGGGCGGAATCGTCCTTCACCGCGCCGGCCACGGTGATGACCACGTCATCCTCGCCCGCCGGGATGGTATAGGAGCCGTCCGCGTTCTCACGCACCGCCTTGCCGTTGACGTAAACGATATAATCGCTGTAATTGAAGGTGGAGTAGACGATCACCTCAAAGGTCATGGGCTTGTTGGTGAACCACTGTACCGTAGAAGAGTTGTAGATGGCGTAAGTGGAATCCTTGCCGACCCTGATGAGGTAGTGCATCTTGTTGATGTTGACGAACTTAACGGTGCGCGCGCCGACGCCGTCGGCCGTGAAGTCGAACTCTCTCTCCTCCACTTCGCCGCAGCGGCCGCAGGTGCGTCTTTCCAGACCGTTCTCCGTATCCGTAGCGGGGGTGATCACGGTCCAGGCGCTCCAGTTATGGCCCAGCGCATTCAGCACTTCGTGCTTCGTCTCGTCGCAGCGACTGCAGTCGTAGTCGGCATAACCATCCGCCGTGCAGGTGGCCGCCTTGGAATCCGTCAGCACGAAGTCATGACCCAGCGCCGGCGTCACGGTCTGCGCGGTCATGATCTGCTGGCAGACAGAACACTTGGCGCCTTCCGTCAAACCGGTGGCGGTGCAGGTAGCAGCAACCGCCGTAATGGTTTCAGGAGTGTGGTTGCCGGTGGCCGGAATCGCATTACCGGTTTCAACGATCTGCTTGCAGACGGTGCAGTACTGGTCGCCGGTGTAGCCGTCCTCGCCGCAGGTCGCCTCTTTCGCGTTGACCGTTTCGGTGGTGTGCGCCGCCGGATCGGTGGATCTCACTTCAAACGCGTCGCAGTCATTGCAGTCCCGTCTTTCCGTACCGC
>CAMVNL010000006.1 GCA_947168785.1 uncultured Clostridia bacterium
TCCGACACAATGGCCAAGTGCCGGATAGGAACGGCAAAATTTTTTACACTTCTAATGCTTCTTTATCACACATTAGCAAATAATCCGGGGAAATCGTGAAAAACGAATACACGTACCCTTCTGCATATGAATAGCTGTCGGGATCGTAGGCGAGCAGCACATGATTGCCCTGTACGTCGTCAAAGGCGGCGGTCAGCAGCACCGTATGATTGGTCAGGCCGTCGGCGGACCACTGAAACAGTACGATATCGCCTCCCGTGACAGTCTCATAGATCTTTTTCAACTGCTGCCGGTACCAGGCGGAGCCGGGGAAATACGCGCCGGTCAGCGCGTCCGCGACGACGGTATCCTGTGCCTGATAATAGTTGATAAGGCTTATCAGCTCCGGTGTGCCCTCCAGATCGCGCACGTTTTCCGCGCCCTCCTGCACAGAGAGCAGATCCGCCTTTCCGCAATGCTGCAGCGCCGCCGCCAGCGACATACCCACGTCTGAACCGATCCAAAGGGTGGCGGGATATAACATCGCGTTACGCATCGCTATCAGCCCGAGGGGCGTAATCCCCAGCGTTTTGCCGAAATTCCGCAGCAGCGCCAGCCGCTCGTTCATCCGCAGATAGTAATTGCCGACGGGCGGCATTTCCATGCCCTCAAGCGTCAGCGTCACGCTGTTCACCAAAAACGGATCGTCATAGTTGTCAAAGTAAAACACCTCTTCCGGCAGCAACAGGATATCGGTCTCCACTGCGTACAGGGAAAGGTTTTCCATCACGGTGAAAACCTCATATTCGTCATAGGCGACCGGGCCGCCGGGAACGTCGCTCCAGCCGACGCAGACCTTGTCGCCCCGTATCAGCCCCCGAATGGAAGGAATTAACGTTTCGTCGCCTTCCCTGAGGCATTCCACCGCATGCGGCGCGTCCCCGTCCAGATAGCAGCTGACAGTGAGCACGCCCTCCGGCGCCTTGGCGGAAACGCTTTCCACTTTGAAGCCGTAATCCGTTACGCTGTCGTTGGAGTACAGCGCGATGGTCACGGAACGGCCGGGTACGAAGACGGTCCTGCCGGCCAGCTCGTCGCCGGAATAGAAACCGATGAATTCCTCTTCGGTATAGATCTCCACACGGTCGCCGACCTTGAAGCCCTGATGCTCCAGCGAATCGAGATAGGCAGCGATCCGCTCTGCCTCTTCGGATTCCGAGTCCTCCTCCAGCATCAGCTCCATATCGATCACATCATCAAGCGAAAGGATGACTGTCTCGCCGTTTTCATCCAGAAAAATCAGCGCTTGCGGTTCCAGTCTGGTATCCTCCGAAAAGGTCATGAAAAAGCCGTTCACATCGTCTGAATAGGTATATTCCCAGGTCTGTTCACAGTTATTTTCATAGGGGTGGGCGCTTTCCGGCAACGTGTTTTTCGCAGCAGCAGGGAAAACCGTCAGCCCGAAACACAGTGCCGCGCACAGCAGCAGGGACAACACTTTTTTGGTCACGTTCATACGAAAACTCTCCTTTTTCTTTCGTTGCTCATTCATGTAAGCGCCATGTGATATTCATAATCCCGTTCCGCGCACAGAATATCCTCCCGGGCGTTCAGTTCGTCGATAAACGCGTCAATATTCTCCTTGCCTTTTTCCGTCAAATAAAGCGTTTCGATCCGGTTGAACTTTTCCTTATCGACGAGGTCCCCCTCGTGATAATCAAAGATCGTCTCCACCCGTTCCACATATTCCGTGTGGAAGTATTCCGGAGGATAGGACTCATCCGGGAAAGAGTATTCGTGCGTCATGCTCACCAAAATGTAATCGTCAATGGGGACGGGATCATGCGGCACGGGCAGCCCGTCTTTTCCGCGGGGCAGCTCGGCGAACTCCGGCTTGATCAGACCTACGGCGGTCCGCAGCGCCAGCCTCGCGTCCTCCGGCATCAGTTTTCTATCCCCGTTCATATCCCATTCGCGGTCTTTGGATTTACTTTCCAGTCCCACGGACTGACGCAGTAGAAGCCGCGCATCCTCGGCGGTCACACGGTCATCGCCGTCCATATCGCCACGCAGAGGATGATAGGCCTGTCGCATGATGGCGGCAAAGGCAACCGGGTCCTCTGCGGCGTCGTACATTTCATAGAGGACCGCGTTATCTGTTTCAATGACCGCCCACGCAAGATAATCGCTCTGCTCTTCAAAGTGAGAAAAGATATAGGAAACGCTCTCCTTTGTCCCCACGTTGACAATGGCAAGAACAACGACAGACATATCGTCGGCAGAAAGGTCGTTTGACAGCAGTTTGTCACAGAATTGAATGAACGCCTCGATCTCCTCCGGCGTTCCGTTGTTGTGCAGATCGACGCCTTTATACAACAATGCGGTTCCTGTACGACTATCCAACGGCCCCCCGGAGCAATCTGCCAGCACTTCGTCAAGAATTGGCCGCGCCTCTTGAGCGTTATACAGATACAACAGCTTCAGCGCCCAACCGCTGTTGGGATCGTTTTTATCGCTTGCGATCTCCGAAAACAGCTCCCGATCGACCGGGTCTTGTTCGATCAGGTAACTCAGCGCGTAGGCCTTCAGCGTCTCGCTTGCGCTGTCGCCGCGAACCATGGCCGTCAGCTTATCTGCGTCAAGCGGCCAGGAAAGATCGGCGGCAAGCATCATCAGCGCGGTGCGCAGCGCGTCGCAATTCTGCGGATCCAATATGATGGCTTCGATCGTTTCAGCGGAAACCTCATTCATCCGCGTCTGCAGCAGATAGGCGAATCCGACGGTCTCCTCGCTTTCCTCCTCCGGCGGATCGGCGTTCATATAGTCCACCAATTCAGTAAAGGACATTTTTTGCAACGCTTCCATCTCCGGATCGGGATCCTGCGCAAAAGCAGATGAGATCAGCATCGTAAAAAACAAAGAAAAACAAATCAGTACGGCAATTGATTTTTTCATGATAAGCCGCCTCCTTTCGCTTTCATTTTATTTTGGCGACGACAGAAAAAGCAAGCAATGATCTGTTGCGTGAAAGATTATTCGCGCAGCATTTCTTTTTGCCGGGCATGGCGATCTTCTTTGTCATCTTCATTCTGCCGACCTGACAGAGAAAATCACGCTGCAGGTCTGTATGTCGGCAACCCCTACCTTGTCATATTCCTTTGTCACACGGTATTCCCCCTCCGACAGATAGTCCCCATATACGTTGATAATGTTCACCGTCTGACTGTGGGTCTGAAGGGGATAAAGGATTATGCCGATCTCCGGAAAACAGGGATACCTGCCGTTTTGTTCCACCGTCACCCATTCGTCGTTCTCTCTTTTCTCCAGCAGGATCGTTTCTCCCGTAAGAATCTCCGTGCCAAAGCCGTTTTTCATTTCAATATGCAGTTCCGCGGTTTGCGTGGTGACCTCATTCGTCACGCGCAGCTCCGCCTTTTCCAGGGCGTTTGGGGTAAAGAATAAAATGATGCTCGCCATCAGCATAAGGAGCCGCATCAAAACAGAATCCAGTAATTGCATCATAGGTTCAGTCCTCCTGATTCATATTTTATTTTACCGACCGATACAGCGCGGCCATATCGTCAAAGTCAAATCCGCAGCCGCCGGCCTCCAAATGGAACGCGTAACCGTCCTGCGCCCAGAACAGCGCCATGTCATCGCTGCCGCCGTCGCGGTACAGCACATAACGACCGTCCAGCTTGATCGTGCGGATGACGGCGCGTTCATTGTCGATCGCCGTTCCGCCTGTTGCCCAGGAAGGCACGTCCTGATGAAAGACGATCCAGCGGTTTTCAACCCCCGCGTAATGCAGCGACACAACACCCGGATTGCGAAACTCCTTTTCCAGCGTAAAACCCTCCGGGACAGCCGTCAAAACGTATTCATGCTCAATCACAGTTCTGTCCGTTTCGTCAAAGATCACATTGTCGTATCCCTCGAAATGCTCCACCCGGAAACCCTCGTGTTTGTTGTGGGAGCCTGCAACACTGAAGCACAGAACCGTCAACACGGACAGGGCAACAACAGCAATTAAAATACGTTTAAGGGAGCTGTGGCGTACTGCAAAGGGATGCGCTGCCTCCCGAGCCAGCAAACGGTCCATCTCCGATTCAAACGTCTCGGAAAACGCGTGGGGAATGTCCTCCTCCGGGGGAACCGGTACCGACAGCGCCTCCGCAAAGGCCGCCGCGGTCTGTTCTTTCGTCAGCTTCATTTCAAAACTCCTCTCCTAACTGTTGTTTCAATAGCTTTCGGCCGCGTGAAATACGTTTTCGTACCGTCGCGGGATTCAGTCCCAACAACGAAGCAATTTCCGGCGCGGACATCTCCCGCACAAGGAAATAGTACAAAGCGTCGGCGTATTCCGGCTTCATGGAACGGATGACCTCCACCAAAAAACGATAGGCGGATTCCTCCTCTGTCGCGTTGCCGGAAAACTGTTTTTCCAAATATTCTTCCGCGGTCCGGTCAAGCGGCGTTTCGCAGCCGCGTTTGGCTAAACGTGTGCAGCAGCGGTTGCGGACGGCTCCTGCCAGATAGATCCACAGGTGTCCTTCCCGATCTACCTGTCGCAGCTTTTGTACGCCGTTTTTTACGACGGCAAGAAAAATCTCCTGCACTACGTCCTCTGCGTCACTCTCGTCCCGCAATAATGTCATCGCGTATTGGAACATCGGCTGCCTGTATCTGTTATAGATATCCGCCAACAAGACGCTGTCTTTTTGCGGGGGGTCAGGCAATAAAGTAAATGTCAGCATATGTTTTCCCTTTCACTTTTAAATACCTGTCAAAAGGACAAGTGTGACCGGGAGAAGGAAAAAAGATGATGAAGCAGGCGCAAAACGCCTGCTTCTCCTTTGAAATTGTTCAGAAGACGAATGGAAATAATGATATCAAGGGTATATTTCCCTTTACAACGTATCCAACCCGACGACGGCTCTGAGGATGCGTCTTGCGTCTTCGGCGGTGATTTTGTAATCGTCGTTGATATCCGCCGCGTAGAACTGTTCATAAATGAACGGCGTCCACAGGCCCACACTCGCCCGAAGGGCCAGCCGCGCGTCGAAAGCGGTGACGCGGCCGTCGCGGTCGATATCGCCGTTGAGCCATCCTTCATTGCGGGTACCGTCAACGGAAAGGTCCGGCGGGTAGCCTTCGGCGTTCGTATCAGAGAACCGGGCGGAGTCTTCCCTGAAGAGCGGCAGCGCCCAGTCCTCGTTTTCCGCGCTGACGTTTTCCTCGGAGAACACGTAACTGACGCAGTCAAGCGCCGCGATGGTCGGCACGTTGACCGCTTTGGCGGTGAGATCGGCATAGGAAGCATACATACCGACGTATGCCACGCGCTCGACCAGTCCCTCCAGATGTTCGACGCACCGCCCGTTGTATACCGCGTATACCTCGGCGTTCGCTCTGCGGCGCAGTGCGATTTCCAGATCGACTCCATCGAATTCCTCATCGTCGAAAAGCTGCGACGGAGTCAGTTTTCCCGTTCGATAATCCTCACGAATCGCCGCCAGCCGTTCCGCCATGTCTGCTTCCAGGGTGGGAGAATCGACAAAGATCACGCCGATGTTGACGACGGTATCCTCCGGAAGCGTGTAAAGCTGTTCCCTCAGTTCCAGAGATAATTTTTCATCTGCAACGGTTCCCATCGCAAAAACAGGCAGTACAGTAAGCAGCAATAAAACAGCAGACAGAATCATACTTGTAAAAGTGCGATATTTCATTTGATGATACATCAGAAACCCTCCTTTTGCATGTACTTAAATACTTTATCAAATAACGGCCACGCACTGATTTACATGGTGATGGCGTTCGTCGTATTGTAATAAGATGCCGACTGGGTAAACAACTGCAAATAAGGCGCTTCGGCGTAGTGCTCGCAGACCGCGCGGTAGGTGTATCCTTTTGGCACGGCTACGGAAACGGAGAACACCTTGGCGTTGGCGCTGTTGAACTGATCCCGGTACGTGTATTCTTTGAGATCCGTCCACACGCCGTTCACCAGCTTTTGCAGTTTGACGTAGGTAAAGCCGCACTTTGTGACGCTGTTCGCGCCGGTGGTAGAGGCGGTCAGCAGCAGCCTGTCGCCCTTTTTTGTCAGCTCAATGCTTTTCCCGGCGATCAGCCCGGCGTACTTCGGTTCGCTGAAGGTATAATAGTTTTTCGCGTTCAGCCCCACGGCGGTGCGCAGGGCCAGCCGCGCGTCGGCGGCGGTGACAGAACCGCTGCAGTCCACGTCCGCCAGAATTTGTACCAGATAATCCTTCGGATGCTCCAGCTGGACGGAATACCGCAGGATCGCTCGCGCGTCGTCCGTACCCACTTTTCCGTCGCGGTTGACGTCGCCGTATGGGAAGGTAATCTCCTCCGATTCCGGCGAAAGAAGCACCAACCGGTCAAACTCCGCGTACGCCACATATTCTTTCCGGTTCACCGCCCAGAGCACCTCCGGACCGTTTTCGTAAGACGGTTCCTCCACTTCTATCGCAAAGCTTGCCATGGGGAAATCGTCGTCATCCGCATGCATGTTGTAAACCCCACGCACATGAGGAAGCGCACGCAACTCGCGCAGCGCTGTCTGAATGTCGCACAGGGTCAGATCGATACACGTCAGAATAGAAGTAAACGTAAAATCGTCCCCTCTTCGTTCCCCGGTCGCAAGATGGCTGAAGGAACAGATCCCCTCGAACGATCCCAGCAGCCGCTGCAGCTTTTCGTTGTTTTCCCGATAGGGGGCGCGTACGTATACCAACAGGCTGCTTCCGTCCGGTTCCTCTCCGCCGTATATATAAATATCCACTTGCGGTTGTACCTGCACCGCCAATCCCGAGCGTGTGATCGCGTCTGTCAGCTGCGCGGCGTCGCATTTCGCGGCGTCATAATCGACATAAAGCCAGTTCCAGTGATGGATGACCTCATAACCCGCGGCTGTCACCGGAAACGGATCGTTTTCCGTCATAAAACGATCCCGCTTTTCCCCTCTTAACGACTCTACCCGGATGTATTCCACGCACACCGTCCGCTTCAGCTCGTCAATGACCGCCCAGCAGTTTTCCTCTACGGGGTATTCCACACAGAGAGCGAACAAATCATAGGGGCCGTCCTCCGCTTCCGTTAATCGCTCAACGGAATGAACGTGCGGTACGGCGCGCAGATCGGCAGCGGCTGCGTCCGTTTCAAACCGGCGCCGGTCAACGGTCACAATGATCTTCGTCAGATCAGACCAGGTATCATCCCCTACCGCCAGCAATGACCAGACCGGCTGGTATACGCCCCTGACCCCGGGGACGTTCGCCAGCAGCTCCCGAACGGCGGCATTGTTTTCCTCACAGGGGGCGCTGACGGCAACAGAAAGATACGCCGTGCCGGGCTCCTGTTCCCCGGGGTACGCGAACGACGAACCGGAGGAGATCACATCCTCCACAAAACCGGACCGTTTCAGGTCGGCGATCAGCTCATCTGGATCGGTCGCCGCCGTATCCACGTCGACATAGAGTACGTCCCGGCGAGGAAATACTTCATACGGCCGTTGTTCAAACGGCTGGTCCCTTTTGTCTTCCGCGAAGGCGAAGACGGCGGAAGAAAGAAACACACAAAGCGTAAGCAGCAAGGAAACCATCTTTTTCATGATAACAACCTTCCGTTTCAACAATTACTGAATGGTCTGCGCGAACGCGGCGGCCGTTTCGCGGTCTGCGTTCATAACGACGGAATACACAGTCTGGCCGTCCGAAAAATCAATGACCGTATGGCCCGCCTGTGTGAAGAGATAACAGGTGATCCGGTCCGTTTGTAAAGCAACAGCATCCTCTGCTCCCGCGTAATCCGTCACGGGCAGTGCCGCGCCGTCGGCATAAACACTGATGACCAGCGTGCCCGTCGTCTTTCCGGCGGAAAAACGTATATTGGCGCTTTGGATCAGCTCCGTTTTTTCATATTGAACGGAATCAACGGTATAGGTCCCGTCTGTCAAAGCCTTCGGCAGCAGTACAGGCGCTATTCCGTTTTCGGCAAGCGTTTTTGCCAGCGGCGTATCCGCCAAAGCGTAATCCAATTCATCCGATTCCCCGCTGTGCCCGATCCGGATCCTGTCGTTGTACAGCCGGACCAACGGATCGAACAGGTCGATGTTCAGGAAGGACGCGGCTGCTGTCACGCTGCCGGCAAGCACCAGGAATACCGCGGCGGCTGCGACCGCCGTTTTGACGGAAAAACGTTTGATTTTCAGCGGCACCCGCGTTGTTCTGTTCATTTCGTCCAACGCGTCCAGACAATACTCGATCAGATCCGTATCGGGATCGTCCTTTGATAATTCGCCGTCCAGCAGACGTTTGATTTCCGTCTGCGTCAGGATACGGTCGTCCATTTGAAATAATCTGAGATAAGCGCGGTCAGATACCATACGATCCACTCCTTTCACAGAAAAAGTCTGCGTTCATCAAAAAGGTTACAGATAATTTTCGGACCAGTCGTCCACATATTTTTTAGCCTTTCGTTTCAGGCGGAAGATTCGCAGCTTCACATTCCCCTCGCTGATCCCCATTTTTTGAGCAATGGTCTTCAGCTTCATCCGTTTGACGAACCGCAGCCGGAACAGCGTCCGTTCGTCCTCTGTCAGGGAAGCAAGAAAGGTGGATTTGCATTGCAGCAATACGCTTTCGGGAATCTCCTCCGGCTCCTCCGGCGCGGGGAGTGATTGTACTGCTTCCTCATCCACCGGAACCAACCGGCGCGTCTCCGTGGAAAGCCGCTGATAGACGTCTTTGATGACGTTGGACGCGACCACCGTCAGCCATTTCTTCGGCTCACGGAGCTCCGTTCCCTTTTGCACCGTGTCAAAATAGGCCAGCGCGACCTCCTGCACCGCGTCTTCGATCTCGTGAGGGTGAGAGGACAGCTTGTAGGTGCAGATTTTCCGGATATACGGTTCATTTTCCAGCCAGACCGATTCCGGTTTGTTTTGCGTTTGCGGCAAAATCCCTTCCCCCTTTCTGAAAACGCTATTTCATAGATATAGTCGTAAACAATCGAAAAAGTTACACATTTTTTTACAAATAACTGCGAAAAAAGGTCGGGAGCAAAACGCTTCCGACCCGATAGGGTTGGATGTGACAGGATTTCCTGAACCGTACCTTGTTGATAGAGATCAGAACCGCCAATCACAGCGGAATGTTAAGGTGCCAAGATCTTATCCTGTTTGACAGTTGATTCTTTGTTCCCCGATAAAAAGGTACCGCACGGCGTCGGGATCGACGAAGGCGCTCAGGGCGAATTGGCGGCTGAGCGGCGGTTCACGGCCTCCCACGTATGCGCACCGGGCGGCAGGAATGCCGTGGTCCAGCGTCAGCCGCACGTCTTCGGTCCACGCGGTCAGGTCGTCGTCTCCCGACGCGTCCCGGTAGGCCTTCGTGGGACCGGTCAACGTCACCGTCAGGGACAGGGGCGAAAGCGCGGCGACGCCTGTGAGCTCCTTTCGGGACTGAGACGAGGCGGTGAAGACGATCGGTTTAGTTTTTCCTACGTGCGTAAGCATGAACAACACCCGCAGCGGCTTCTTCGGCGTAACGACAAAATCCCCTTTTTCCCACTTATCCGTGGAAAAGTCCAAGAAGGAAAGGCCCACCTCCGTGTTCGCGGCAAAAGCCGACGGCTGACGGCAGTACAGCCGGATCAGATAGACGGCGGCGGTTTTACCCTGCGAGATGATCTCGCAGTCACCCGCGTCGCCGAAGCCCGTGTCGCAGTCATGGTTTGTCAGCAGAAAAATGGGGTACAGCTCGTCCGCCCGGCGGCCCTGCAGCGTTTTTTCGGGGAAAGAGACGGTCACCACGATCCCGCACACGTCCGGGTAGGTCAGCGCCTGTTCCACCGTCAGCGTGATCCCGTCGGAGGTGACCGTCTGCCCGATCTGCTCCACGTCCCGTTCCGCCAGCTCCAGCAGATCCGGCGTGATGTGCAGATAATCGATCAGCGCGCGGTGCACCGGGGAGATTTCCGCCGCGGTCCCGGCCCTTTCATAGGGGCTTGTGGTCTCATACAGGCTTTTTCCGGCCGGTTCGCTGTATTCTTCCGGCGGCGCGGCGGTGGTCCATTCCGCGTTATCGGGGGAAGCCGCCGTTTCTTCATATGCAGCGGTGGGCGTTTCGCCGCTTTCGGGGCGGTCCTGCCCCAGCGTCATCGCGGATACGTGCATGCCGTCGATTTTGCCGCCTTTCATCCGCAGCTGGCCGGAGGCGGAATCGTCAATGCCGCAGTTCCCCTCTTCCAGATGCACGGTGAAGGTGAAATTCCCGTCGTCGGTCGTCTCGATCCGCACGCCCCGCACAGCGACGGACAGGCCGCGTTCGGCGACGAATTGATCATAGGAATGATAACCCCGGTTCATGACCGTTTTCTGATAGAATTCGTCCGTCACGTAGTCCCGGATACCGCTGAAATAGTCCGCGATCGCCTGTTCGTCCGCCGCCTGACTGCCGGACGGCCAATTCTGATGCAGACGGGTATAGCGTTCCTTGATATCCGGCGTGAACCACGTCCGCAGGAACGCCGTGATCACCGCGAAATCGGACGCGCCGCCGTCGGGGACCGGATTGTCGCAGCGCACGAACTGCCAGCCCTGTTCGTCCGTATAGTAAGCGTCGGTTCCTTCCGGTACGGTGAAGGAATACGCCACGGTGTGATCGCTGCGGTACGCGGTGACCTCCAGTTTGCTGATATCCTCTATGCCGTCCAGCCCGTTGAGGAAGACGTTTTCTCCCACGTCAAAGGTCATAGCGCCGCTCTCCGGGTTTTCATGCCCGCAATAGGTGAAGTGGTTGCCGAACGCGCCGCTGACGTTGAGATACCGCACGTCCCTGACAGGGACGGTGACGTACCAGCGGGCCGCCAGCGGCTCCTTGGTAAAGCGTCCCACGCGCTTCATGCGGCAGAGGGATTGCAGCTCCGGCTCACGTCTCGGAACGTGTTTGAAAGACGCGTAGAAAAAGGCGTTGCCTCTCGGCCGGAACAACACGTGGTAATAAGCGACGCCGTTCAAACCGTTTTCCCGCGTCGCCGCGCCGGGGGATTTTTGCGGCTCGCTGTGGCGGTACTGGGCGGGCGCGTATTCGCGGGCGATGGACCACAGGTCCGTTCCGCCCAGATATTCGCCGCCGATATCGGCCAGCCCCAGGTCCCGCACGTAGACGCCGCCCTCGCCGTCCTCCCGCGTCCGGCGGATGAGCATATGGTTCTCGTCGTCCAGGATCAGCCGGAAGGGCGTCTGCTTACCGGCCTTCCCGGGGGAGAGCACAGGGTCGAGATACACCCTGTCGGAGACGTAGACGGAACCCCATTGGTTTTCCCACGCGGCGGGGCGGTCCGTGAGGAAGCAGAAAGCCGCGGCCCCGGCGGCTAACACCGCGGCGACGATGATCCACACCGCCGGTTTTTTGTAGCGTAGTACGTTTTTGATCCGGGACTTTACGCCCACCTCGCCGAAGGCTAGCGGGCAGGCGGCGACGGAACGGGTCGGCGCGCCGCAGGTCAGCAGCGCCTCCGAATAGGCTTTCCGCTGCGATATGTCGCCGTTTTTTATCACTTTTTCGTCGCAGGCAAGCTCGATATCTCGGCACAGCAGGGCGTAGGCGATCCATATCAAAGGATTGAACCAGTAGACCGTCAGCAGCAGAAAGCCCAGCGGCTTCCACCAGTGGTCCTTCCGTTTCAGGTGCGCCTGCTCGTGGGCGAGGATCGGAGGATAATGTCTTTCCTCCAGCAGGGACGGCAGGTAGATTTTCGGATGAATCACCCCAAGAATAAACGGGGAGGCGATCCCGTCGCACAGATACACGCCCTTTTCCAGCGGCACGGCGGGACGCACGGTTTTGCGGAACCGCAGGAAGGAAAACAGCATATAAAGGAGCAGCGCCGCGCAGCCGGCCGCCCAGATCAGTCCGAAAAAGGAAGCGGGCGTCAGCTCCTTCGCCCTCTCCGTAACGGAGGCCGCGCTCTGCGCCAGCCCGGTAAAGGAACGCTCCAGAACCGGATTGACCGCGTTGTCCACCGCCTCAAGGCCGCTGTTGATCACCGGTACGCTGACGCTGTCGGCGGCGGTGCGCACCTGATAGACAGTATCCGTATTTGGCGCCAGGCTGAAGGGATTGGGCAGGGAAAACGGGAGCAGCAGCCGCAGGGCCGGCAGCGCCCACAGCAGGCAGCGCAGCCACTTCGGCATCCGTGGAAACAACCGGCGGATCAGCGCCGCCGCAAGGATCAGCACGCCCGCGGCGATGCTTAAGTTGAAGAGCCGGAGAAAGGATTCTCCCAACCCGTCCAGCAGCAAATATGCCATATCGCGAAGATTCATACAGAAACCTCCCGTAAAAATCTGAAACGTCCGTTATGAAAGATCTCTCTTGCTTACTCCGCTGCGTCGATCATTCTCCTGATCTCGTCACGCTCCTGTTCCGTCAGGGGCTTTCCTTTTGTAAAGGCGGCGAGGAAGGCGGGCAGCGAACCCTGAAACGTCTCCTCAACGTATTGTTTGCTGTGCCGCGCATAGTATTCTTCCCGGCTTATGCATGAGGTCACAACGCCGCTGTTGTTTTGAAAGATACCCTTATCACACAATCGTTTTAATACTGTATAAGTAGTAGTACGTTTCCATTGGAAGGCGGCTTCCGCTTTTTTGGCAAGCGCCGCGCCGCTGACCGGCTCGCTGCTCCAGATGACGTCGGCAAATTTTGCCTCGATCACACCCATCTGTAATTCCGACATGTTATGACCCTCCATTGTCTACATTGTGTAGTATGAGTATAGTCTACATCATGTAGAATCATTTGTCAAGGTCTGTTTAAAAAAGGATCGGAAGCTGAAAGCCGCCGATCCGAGAATTGGTTTACGGTTACAAGATGACCTGCACCGTTCCGTTACAAGACCAGTATTCTGCGATGATTGCATGACGTGCGTCGCCTGCGTCCCGGTAAAAACGTACGTCGGAATCGTACATTTCCTCCGTATACCAATTATAGCGGTTGTATGCGTACCCGCCAAGCAAATACAATTCCGCGGCATACCCGGCAGGGGCATGTCCCGCATTTTCGCGGTACAGACGGTTGACAAGCGCATTGAAGTCCGCTTCCACATCGATCACGATACCGCCGGGTTTCACAACGACAAGTCTTGCCGCCGTTCCGTCCGCCGGATAGAGCAGAAAGCTGTCGCTCCCGACGTAATACCATTTGTCGCCGTTTTCAAAAGCGTGCGATTCCGCGTCTTTCGGCAGCTCGCTCTGTGCGGGCGCCTCGTTGGTTGCAAACGCGTAATCATAAAGGAAGGAAGCGGGGATCACGCCGTCGGCGGGGCGCGCCTCCGACAATGCAAACCATTCCCGGGCATGCTCCACCACGCCGAACTGCAACGGAGAAGAACCGCGCCACTCGTTATCGCCAATATAGGGCGTCAGATCCACGCCGGAGGCAATAAACGTATCGTCCAAAGCATTTTGTTCATCATACCAGCTGTAATCAGGCTCGGTAATAAAACTGTGCTCTGATGCGTAGCGGTCCGCTTTTGCACGGTCCGCTTTATTTGTATCCAAAGGCAGCGGAAGAATGGCTCTCATCCCAACGGTGCGGTCAAGATAATAGAATTTTCCCTGTTCGTCCATACGCAGCACAGACCAGTCCGGCGTGTTGACGCTGACGGCGAGATACAGCTCGCGGTCGGCAAACAAGGCGGCGTCCGTTACGTCCGCCAGATGATACACAACGCCGTCGATGAACCAGTTGCAGCCGTAACCGGACATACACAGCGGCGCGTAGCCTTCCACCATCCATATGCTGACCGGCTCGCCTTTTTTGCCTGTCTGCCATTCCTCATACAGCGCGGCGTCGTCGGGCTTGATCGTCACCACCGCGTACGTCTTTTCGTTCTTTACCTCTTCGCCTGTAAACAGATTTCTGTTTAGTACGTCGCCCTTCACAATTGCTTCCAGCGTGATCCGGCAGTTGTCCGAGGTTGCCGTCACGGGGACAAATATACCATCCTGCTCGATCACGACGGGATCGACAGCCTGCAGCGTAAAGCCTTCGATATGCTCCGGAATCGTTGCGGGTAATATAAAGTGCGCCACCGCCCCTGCGACAAGAACGAACGCAGTCAGTAAAGCCGCCGCCAGCAAAACAGTTTTTCCGGCGCGGCCTTTCGGTAACCTCCGCACGGATTCTGTGTTCTTTTTCGTCAGATGATACAACCGTTTTTTTTCACTGCGCGTCGCCGGAGCGTCTGCGTTCACGCCCGCATTGACAAGCGTTTGAAGCTCCGTTTCATCCAGCGACTCAAACAGCGACTCAAATGTGTTATCCGTCATTGGAATATATCTCCTTTCATTTGTTCGCGCAGCGTTTGCAGCGCCTTCAAACAGCGCTTGTTCACTGCGTTTTCGCTGAGATGAACGATCTTGCCGATCTCAGCGTAGCTTTCGCCGTAATAATAGCGGCGAAACAGGATCGTCGTTTCCGGCTCGCCCAGCGTCATAAGGAGCGACAGCATCCTGCGGCGCTCCTCTTTTTGGAGGACAAGCGCTTCGGGGTTGTCCGGCGCGGGTTCGTCCGGACGGGGCTCCTCGGCGGGAAATTCCTGCCTGTGCGCGATCCTGCGATAGGCGTCCACAGCGCGGCGGCGGGCCAGCGTCAGCACAAAAGCGGTCAGCGCTCCTTTTGCTTCGTCGACTCGCTCTGCTTTTTCAGCGATCTCAAGGAAGATATCGTTTACGGTTTCTTCCATATCCGCTTCACAGGCTGCGCCTGCGAGCTTGTGCCGAACGATTTTCCACACCGGTCCGGCATATGCGTCGATCAAAAGACGCAGACCCCTGTCCGGATCTTCTCGCCAAACGCGCAGGATATCATTTCCCTGTTCCAAGGAGGCTCCTCCTCTCCGTTACATATCGGATATCGCGATCTCCATATAACAATTCGATCGGATCGATTGAAATCTGCCGGAAGTTTTGCTTTTTTTGATAATATCTATACGATGCAGATATGTCAACCGAAAATAAGTAAACATAAAATAAGCGAGCCAGAATCGAGCCCGCTTGATGGAGATATGGTATCAAGGTTTACGGCTGATTGACAATACCGACGAAAAGCGGCATCTGATCGTCGCTGATCACGGCAAACAGGAAGGGGCGGTCCAGCACGAAATCCATCTCGTCCTCCGGCGGCATGGAAGCGCCGGACAAACGCATTTCGGTATACGCCGCAGCGGTCACGCCCTTTTCATCCGCGATCACTCTTGCGCCGTGCATAACATCGGAGACGGCGATCATTTTTTTGTCCGTCAGCGGCGTAAAATCCGCTTTTTCGGTGAAGCAATCCGTCACGCCAAGCTCCTCCAGACCGTCTTTCAGCGAACGGTTGGAGCTGACGTCAAATTTCGGAACCGATAGATTGACGCGCAGCGATTTGGCGTTCTTCCAATCGGCGTCTTTATTTTGCGTGAACAGGAACCGAAGCGCTTCTTCGTCTTGTAAAAGGTCTTCCGGCGAAACACCCTCGTCCGGCAGGATGAACCAGACGGTTCCTTGCTGCTGCAGCACTTTTTTAACAGCGCCGAAACGTTCTCCCCAGTAATAGGTCCCCCACAGATCGGTCGCGTTCATAAAGTCGGCGTCGGTATCTCCGGCGGGACTGTGGAAAACACCCGCTTTTGTGGCGTCCGCCTGAAATTCCGCCATCCATTTGTCGCCGAAATACGCGGTGGTATACAAAGAGAGAACGTCCAGATCGTCCGTTTTGATCCCGGAGACGAAATCCCGCAGCAGTCCGTCGGTCTGACTGTTGAGCCATGCGTGGATCGCATCGTCGAATTCCTGCGTTCCCGGTTGTCCGCGATAGGTGGATGCGTAATAGCTTTCCGCCAGCGTTTTGAGCGTGTCGTTCTTAAAAGTCACGTTCTCGTTCAGCCACAGCGAATCCGCAAGAATGCAGCAAGTGGAGCCGTCGTTGCGGTAATTGGCGTTAAACAGTCTGTTTGCCTGCGACCGCATCGTTTCGATATCCGGCGAGCCGAGCAGCGAAAGCACCTGCGCCCGTGTGTTTCCGTCGGAGATCTCCGCAAGCATCGCCAAAGCAAAGTAGATATTCAGAGGTGAGCAAACCGTGTTAGCTCCCTCATAGCCGCCCAAAAACGCCGGTAATGAGCGGATAAAAAAAGGTTCAAGCGTTTGTCCCGCACCGTAGTACCGTTCGCGCCGCAGCCGCCAGGCGTCGTACCACGCATCCAGCTTGGACTGCTCCGCGAAATCACCCTCCGCGGGGTATGGCGTCTGCGCGGGATACTCCGCGGCGTAAGCCGTCAGCGAACGCAACAAAGACTGTGCGGCGTCCCCGTCCTGTTCCGGCGGCTGTGCTGCAGTGACGGGCGCGTCGGTCTGCTCGGTGGCTTGTTGGGTCTCTGCCGTTTGGATGGACGGTGTCGGGTCTTTTGCGCCATGCCGTGCGATCACCGTTCCCACGCCGATGATCACAGCCAGCGCCGCTGCAAGCGCGGCGATCCGCGCCACGATTCTGCCGTTTACTTTTTTCCCTTTTGCGGGTTCCGGCTCTGATTCTTTCACAAAGCCCGGATCGACGTCGTTCAGCGCGTCCGAAATATCATTCGGTTTCATAGAGCTGTTCCTCCTTCAAATAATCCTTCAGTCTGGCCCGCGTCCGAGACAAGCTCATTTTGACCGCCCCCTGGGTCATGCCGCGGTCTCGTGCGATCTCCTCCACGGAGCAAAACCACCAGTAGCGCCGCAGAAAGATAAGCCGGGCGTCGGGTGTGAGCGCGGACAGAAAGGCGTTCAGCGCGTTTTTCAGCGCCACCGTGTCTGCATACGTTCTTCCGTCGTCACCGTCCGGGATCACCTCCGCCAGCTCCGACAGGCTTGCCTCGTAGACGCCTCCGCCGCGTTTGGCGCGGGTGCGGGCGCGCAGACGGTCCAGCGCCGTCCGGCGGCACACCGCCGAAAAATACGGTGCAAGAGGCAACGGCTGCGCCGGCGGAACAGCGTTCCAGACCTTCAGGTAGGTGTCGTTCTCTGTCTCTTCCGCGTCCTCTTTTGACCGGAGCAGGCGCAGCGCCAGCGCGCGGATCAACGGGCCGAACTTCCGCCGGCTTTCGCTGATCGCGGTTTCACTCCGCGCGTTGAACAACCGGAGGATCTCGGCGTCTTCCATACGTTCTCACTCCCTTCACCTATTTAAACGACAATTCATCGTCAACAGTAACGCCGCTTTTTATCAAAATACGGAACGATGATCTTTATTTGATTATACCCGAATAAAGTGTTATACTCAAGTTGGAATATCCTCTTTTGTGACCGAAACAAAAAAACCGGTAGATGATAGGTGAAAGGCCTTTTATCCATACGGGAAGGAGGTGAGCCGATGGATGACCGCAGAATCGTCGATTTATATTGGGATCGGGATGAAACGGCGATAACTGAAACAGAAAACAAATACGGACGTTTTTGCTTTTCCATTGCGAACCGCATTCTGCAAAATGCAGAGGACGCGCGGGAGTGCGTGAACGATACGTTCCTTGCCGCATGGAACGCTATCCCGCCGCATCGTCCGGAAATACTGTCCACGTTTCTCGGCAAAATCACCAGACGTCTGTCTTTAAAAAAACGGCGGGACAGCTCCGCGGAAAAACGTGGCGGCGGCAATTCCGACATATCCTTAGACGAGCTGGAAGAATGTATTCCCTCCGGGCAAAGCATTGACGATAGTATCGATATTGCGGAGCTGACAAAAATCATCAACACATTTCTGTCCGAACTGCCTTTAGCGGAACGCCGTGTGTTTCTTCGCCGATACTGGTACTTCGATTCCATCGGCGAAATCGCCTCCCGGTTCGGTTTCAGTCACAGCAAAGTCAAAATGATGCTGAAGCGCACACGGGATAAGCTCCTGGTGCGTCTGCAAAAGGAGGATATTTGGATATGAGATCCGAAAAACTGCAGGACGCGATCGGTGAAGTCCGGGACGATTTCATTCTGGATGCCGATACCGTCATAAAAAAGAAAAAGAGCCGTTGGCCCCTGTGGGCGGCCGCGGCCGCCTGCCTCTGCCTGATCACCGTGGTAGCGGTGAAGCTCCTGCGGAGCCCGGCCACTGTTATACCGCAGCAGTGGTCCGCGTCCATCGCTCCGGCGGAGTACTTCAAAAACAGTAAGAACGGGAAGGACGGGGAAAAGGGTTCGTCGTCCGCGTCTCTGGTCATGCTTCCGTATGCCGTGTCGGTCCCGCTGCATGACGAGCGCGAAAACCTTGAAGCGGAGGGCGTATTGCCCGCCATGCCGGACCGTCCGGAGCATCTGTTCTGGGCGGACTATCACAGCGACGGGAGCTTATATAAGGTTGTGTTTTACTGGGGACGCAGAGCGGGAGACGGATACAGTGATCTGCATATCACCGCCGCCCCCAAAGAGCTGCATGAGATCAGCGATGTGATCACCGTGCGGGTGGACGAGAACGGCAATCCGCTTCCGGCGGACGTAACCGTGACGGAACGGGACGGCGTCAGGATCATCGCGGAAGGCGGCGAACGGGAGGAAAAAACGCTGACGTGGCAGACAGAGGGAGGCTGGTATCAGATCGGCGGAAGCCGGTACGATAGCTACGAGGACGTGGTCGCGCTGCTGGACTGGTTCTGGGAACACCCGCTCCGTCTGGATCGTTTCACGGAACCGCCGGAGGGAACCGTCGTCACAGTCAGCCGTTCGGAACAGCCGGACGCGTTCCGGGAACAGATCCCCGATTTCTCCGCGCTGGAATATACGGCGGAGGACGAGCGGGTCTACCTGTGGCAGCGTGAGGACGAATCGGTCCCGGTGGGATTTGAAGGCGTCTATACCCGCGGCGAAACACGCATCCGATGGAAGGCCGACGTCGCGGCGGACGCGGACGCATGGCACGCCTGCCTTGGCGGACCGGATGAAGTCACAGAAGAAAAAATCAGCGAGGCGGTTTCGGAAGGCGGTTCCTTCAACCTGTTTCTGTTTGTTGACGCGCCGTGCATGGTAACGGTGACCGTCGAACAGGGAACCGGCGGCGACGCGTGGGAAATCGTTCAGTCATTGCAAAACTAAAAGACATGACAACAGAATAAAGAGTAATGCGGCAGAGGATCTTTATCTTTCTCT
>CAMVNL010000007.1 GCA_947168785.1 uncultured Clostridia bacterium
TACGACGAGTACGATGAAGACGAAGAGGTGGAGGAATACGAACCCCGCAGGGATAACGAAGTCGCCCCCCGCCGCGCCGTGACCGGCGTCGCCCGTCAGGAAAAGCGGCAGGAGACCGCCCCCCGTTCCTCGTCCTATCACTCCTCCTCCAAGGTGGTGGATATCCATACCACCGCCAAGCTTCAGGTGGTGCTGAAAAAGCCGGAGCATTTTGACGAGGCCCCGACCATTGCGGACGAGCTGCTGGAACGCCGCACCGTGGTGCTCAATCTGGAGGTCACCGCCAAGGATGAGGCCGGCAAGCTTCTGTGCTTCCTCAGCGGCGTGGCCTACGCCAACGGCGGCAAGCTCAAAAAGATCGCCAACAACACCTATATCATCACCCCCTATAACGTGGACGTGATGGGCGATCTGCTGGACGAACTGGAAAACAACGGGATGTTCTTTGTCTGATCCCTTCGCGCATACGCAATTACCGCAAGCCATACAAAATCAATTTCTGTGATCGTTGACGGCGCAGGGCCGCGCAACGGGGGAAAGGAAGATTATTTTGCTTACACCGGCTCAGTTAAAACAGTTACAGCTTGAAAAACAGGAGAACGGCTTTTATTCCACCGAGGAGGTGGACGGGCTTCTCAGCCAGTTGACGAAGGATTATTCCGACGTCTTCGCGGAGAACGGCAACCTGATCCGAAAGCTCAGCGTACTGGCCTCCAAACTGGATGAATACCGCAAGGATGAAAACGTGCTGCGGGACGTGCTGCTCAACGCGCAGAAGAGCGCGGACCTGATCATCTCCGCCGCCCAGTCGCAGGCGGACGAGATGCTGGTCGACGCCAACAAAAACGTGGCGGACGTGCTGCGGCGCGGCGACGGCATCATCGCGGACGCCAACGCCAAGGCGGATAAGATCAACGCCGCCGCCGAGGCGGAATATACCAGCATCATCAGCTCCGCCAAGGTCATGGCGGACGGGTATCTGGCCGCCGCGCGGGAATCCGCCGCCTCCGTCACGTCAGAGGTGGAGCGCAGCGTCAACGCGCTGATGGGCGACTGCGACGAAAAAGCGAAGACGATGCTGGAAGAGGCGCAGAACAACGCCGCGGATATCGTCCGCCGGGCGAAGGAGGCCGCCGAAAAGGCAGTGGCCGAGGCGCGCGTGGAAGCGGACGAGATCAAGGATGAGAGCATCGCCCGCGCCGCCGAGCTGAAAGAGCAGAGCGAGGCGAAGGCAGAGCAGCTTGAAAATTATGCCAAGGAGATCTCCGCGGAGGCGATCGAAAACGCCAACGAAAAGGCGAAGGAGATCGTGGACGAGGCCAACGCCAAGGCCGATGAACTCAACAACGGCGCAAAGCTGAACTCCACCGCCATGCTCAACGAGGCCAAGACGCAGGCGGAAGAGTTCACCCGTGCCGCCACGGAGCAGGCGGAAGAGCTCACCCGCGCCGCCAACGAGCAGGTGGAGGCCTTCACAAAGGCCGCGCAGGATGAGGCCGAAAAGCTGGCCGCCGATACCAAGGCCCAGGCGGAGGAGATCCTCGCCGCCGCCAATTATCAGGCGGGCGAGACCCTTTCCGCCGCGAAGGCGCAGGCGGAAGAAACGCTGGCGGAAGCCAAGGCCCAGGCCGATTCGCTGCTGGAGGAGGCACGCGCCTCCGTCGATACGATGTACGCGGAAGCGAAGGAACGGGCGGAGCAGTACGTGACCAACGCCCAGGCGCAGGCAAGGGTGCTGACCGACGCGGCGCTGGAAAAGGCCGGCGAGCTGGAAAAGGCCTCCGAAGAGGAAGCGAAGGGCCTGCTGGAGGACGCCCGCAAGCAGGCGGACGAGACCGTGGCCGCCGCCATGTCCCAGGCGCAGGAGCTGGCCGCCAGCGCGGAGGATTACGCCACCGGTCTCATGAACAGCGCCAGAGAAAATTCCGATACGCTGTATTATAAACTGAATTCCCGCTCCTCCGTGCTGCTGGTGGAGGCGGAGCGCAACGCCGCCATCCTGAAGCAGGCGGTGGAGGAGTACGCCGAAAGCAAGCGCACCGAGGGCGAAGAGCAGTTCACCCGGCTGATCGGCGACGCGGAGGAGAAATCCGCCGCCATGCTGAACAACGCCAAAACCACCTCTGACGCGATGATGGCAGAGGCGAAGGAAAAGGCCGACGCGCTGCTGCTTGCCGCCCGTGAGAAGGCGGAGGAGCTGACGAAGGTCAGCGAGACCAATTCCTTCCTCTTTATTGAAAACGCCAAGCAGCAGGCGGCGGGCGATTCCGAAGAGATCGTCAAGGAAGCCGTCGCCCTCTATGAAGAAACCAGACAGTACGCGGAAAAGATCAACGCAGAAGCGACCGGCGTGCGCGCCAACGCGCTGCGCAGCGCAGAGTCGCTGCTGACGGCGGCCAAGAGCCGCGCCGAAGAGATCATTTCCGCTGCGCAGAACGCCGTTGGCGACGCTGAGCTGGAAGCGGCGAAGCAGGCCAACGACGCCATCGACGTGCCCGGCGTGATCGCCGGCGCCGATACCTTTGACGTGAGCCAGGCGGCCGTGGCGCTGGACGACGGAATTGACTTCAGCAGCCTGAACGACACGTCGGAAGCGCCTGCCGGTCCGACGGATCCGCTTTCTTCCGCGGTGCTGGCGAAATCCGACGAGGATCTCGCCGCCGCCGAGACGGCCGCGCAGGAGAGCCTTCAGTCGCTGGACGCTCTCTATGAGGCAGGTCTTGCGGACCTTGACGTCAAGCGCGGCGAGCTGAACGAGATCCGGGAGACCGCCCGCGAGGGATTGGCCGCGCTGGGCGAAAAGGCGGAAGAGGCGCTGGAAAGCGTCAGAAAGACCAAGACGGAGATCGAAAAGCTCAATACGGAGGAAGCGCCCGTTTACGTGGCCAGAATGGAGCTTGACGACGCCATTGATTCGATCCAGAAGAAGTATTCCGACGCCGGCGCCGAAAAGGCGGAAGCGCCTGTCAGACTGACCGACCGGGTCGATATGACCCTGCCGGAGGTGGCCCTTCCCGATATCAAGGAGCCTGTTCCCGCGCCCGCGGATGAAACATCCGCCGAAGGGCTTGTTGGCGGTGTGGTCCCGGAGATCGCCGTGAAGGGAATTGCCGTTCCGAAGATCTCCGCGCCGGAGATCAGCCGTCCCGTCCCCGCGGTTGAGGACGACTTTGACCTTGACAGCATTGATATCAGCGCGGAGGTGGCGGCGCAGGAAGCGCTGCTGGAAGAGCAGAACCGCGCCATGAGCGCCGCGTCGATCATCGACGGCGATATGGAGCTGGACGAGAGCGATTTCGACAGCTTCGACGCGCTGGAGGATTTTGACTATGAAGATCTCCTTGCGGCGGAGCAGCCGGTGGAGACCAGCTCCGCGCTGCAGTATATCGGCCGCTTTGAAACCGACGACGGGCTGGAATATGACGAGGACGGCGACCCCATCGTTCCCAAAAACGAAGCCGTCATCAATGAATACGTCGCCTCGGTAAAGGATGCCATCAACGAGCAGTACGCCGATGACGAAACGGCGGAGGAGGCCCCCTCGCCCGCTTATGAAGCCCCCGTCCGTATCCTTGAGGAAGAGGACGACGGCTCCGTGGCGTTCACGGAGGCGGAACCCGATCTGACGGAAGCCGAAGTGACACAGAGCGCTTTCGAGGACGAAGCTGAGGAAACACAGGCGGCAGACCCCTTTGCCGGTGATGATTTCGACGAGCTGCTGGCCGCCTCCGACGAATCCGACGACTTTGACGACTTCTCCGAAGGCTTTGCCGCGTTCGGAGACCCGCTGAAGGCGACCGCGGAAGCAGCCGCCCCGGCGGAGGAAGCGGACGTTGACGAGCTGCCGGAGGTTTCGGAACCCACCGGTGAGATCGTTCTGAAAGAAGAAACGGGCGACGTTTCCTTCTCCGCGGAGCCTGCTCCCGACCCGCAAGCGGCAGACGCCGCCGGGGAGGAAGACGCCGCGGCGGAACCGGAGAGCCGAGAGACTTACCGCAGCCGTTCCGAGCAGGAAGCGGATGATCTGGCAAAATCCATCGCCGACAGCATCGAACAGCTGGACGAGGCGGCGGAGCAGCACGCGGAAAACCGGCAATGGGCCATCGAGCAGGAGCATGCGCGCCTTGAAGCGCGTAAAGCCGCCCAGCCGGATCCCGTTGCCCCCGGCAAAAAACACAGAAAGAAAAAGAGAAGAAAATAATTCCGATACGGAGATGCCATCTTGAACCAGACCGTAAAAAAAATCATCAAGCCGATCATACAGCTTGCGGCGATCGCCGCGCTGATCGGCGTTGACCATTGGCTCAAAGGCGTGGCCGCCGAGAAGCTGGCGGACGGAGAAGTGCATACGCTGATCAAAGGCTTCCTCGGCTTTTGCTACGCCGAGAACACCGGCGCGGCCTTCAGCCTCTTTTCGTCGACCACGGGCGCGCTTTCCATCTTTACGGGCGTGCTGCTGGCGGCGGGCGTCGTTTACCTGCTGTATCCATCCAAAAAGCGTCCCCTTGCCTATGATATCTGCGTGCCGCTCATCATTGCGGGCGGCGCGGGCAACCTGATCGACCGGCTGACGCGGGGGTACGTGATCGACTACATCATGACGCTGTTCGTGGAGTTCCCCGTGTTCAACTTCGCGGATTGCCTCATCACCTGCGCCTGCTTCGCGCTGGTGATCTACCTGATTTATTCCATCGTGCAGGACGCCAGAAAGGGGAAGACCGTTCCCACCAAGGCCTTCGGCGAAAACGGTGAGACTGATGACTGAGGAAACCGTCGTCATTTTGCCGGAGCAGGCGGGGGAGAGGCTCGATAAGCTGCTGGCGGAAACGCTGGAGGGGCTGACCCGCTCCGGGGTGCAAAAGCTGATGGAGGAGGGCGCGGTCCTCTGCGCAGGCCTTCCCGTCGCAAAAAACGCCAAAGCGAAAGCGGGGGAGACGGTCACCGTGCAGATTCCCGACCCGGTGAGCCTCGCCGCCGTGCCGCAGAATATCCCCATTGAGATCGTCTATGAGGACGACGACCTGCTGGTGGTGAACAAGCCCAAGGGCATGGTGGTGCATCCCGCCCCCGGCAACCCGGACGGCACGTTGGTCAACGCCCTGCTGTACCACTGCGAGGGCAGGCTGTCCTCCATCAACGGCGTCGTGCGGCCGGGCATCGTCCACCGCATCGACAAGGACACCAGCGGACTTCTGATCGTGGCGAAAAACGATTTCGCCCATAACGCCCTGGCGGAGCAGATCAGCGCCCACAGCTTCAAGCGGGAATACCGCGCGGTGGTGGTGGGGCATATGCCCCGGGAGAGCGGCACGATCGACGCGCCCCTGGGCCGCAGCCCTAACGACCGCAAAAAACAGGCGGTGAACGGCCTCAATCCCCGTCACGCCGTCACCCATTATCAAGTATTGACGCATTATAAAGGCTTCGACTTCTGCAAATTCACATTGGAGACGGGCCGTACCCATCAAATCCGCGTGCATTGCGCCTCCCTTGGCCACCCAGTGGCAGGGGACACCGTCTACGGCGGCGTGAAAAACACCCACGGTCTGCAGGGCCAATGCCTCCACGCGGCGGTGATCGGCTTCATCCATCCCCGCACGAAAGAGTATCTGGAATTTTCGGCCCCCCTGCCGGAGTGGTTCGAGGCGTTTCTGGAGAAGTTAGTGGCTAGTGATTAGTGGTTAGTGATTAGTGGTTAGTGTAAACGAATGCGGTAGCACGGAGCCTCAGCTCCGTCAAAACAAGAACGTAATTTAACGCTGCTGAGGCAGCGTGCTACGATATATAAAAAGGAGAGAAAACACCTATGGACAAAGCAGAAAAAAAACAGCTTCGTCTCACGGCATTGCGCGTGAGGAAGGGTATCATCGAGGGTACCTACAACGCCAAGAGCGGCCACCCCGGCGGATCGCTCTCCATCGCGGAAATACTGACCTATCTCTATTTCAAAGAGATGAACGTTGACCCCAAGGACCCGCAGAAGGCAGACCGGGACCGCTTCGTGCTGTCCAAGGGCCACGCCGCCCCGGCGCTGTACGCCACGCTGGCCGAGCGCGGCTTCTTCCCCGTGGAGGACCTGAAGACCCTGCGTAAATCCGATTCCTACCTGCAGGGCCATCCCAACATGAACTACGTGCCCGGCGTCGATATGAGCACAGGCTCCCTGGGGCAGGGCATCTCCGCCGCCTGCGGCATGGCGCTGGCCTCCAAAATCGAGGGTGACAAGTTCCGCGTCTACACCGTCCTGGGCGACGGCGAGATCGAAGAGGGCCAGGTGTGGGAGGCCTGCATGTTCGCGGCAGCCAAAAAGCTGGACACCCTTACCGTCATCGTGGACAACAACAACCTGCAGATCGACGGCACCGTGGAGGAGGTCAACTCCCCCTATCCCATCCCCGAAAAGTTCGCCGCCTTCGGCTTTAACGTGATCGAGATCGACGGCCACTGCTTCGACTGCATCGAGGATGCTGTCAATCAGGCCAAGGCCTGCAAGGGCAAGCCCACCGCCATCATCATGAAGACGATCAAGGGCAAGGACGTTTCCTATATGGAAAATCAGGTGGGCTGGCACGGCGCGGCTCCAAAGCTTGAGCAGTACGAGCAGGCCATGGCGGAGCTTGACGCCAAGATCGCCGCGGTGGAAGCGGAATAAGGAGGAAGAGAAAATGGCAGACGTAATCAAAACCGCAACCAGAGACGCTTACGGCAAAGCCCTTGTGGAGCTGGCCGGCAAGAACGATAAACTGATCGTGCTGGACGCCGACCTGGCCGCCGCCACCAAGACGGGCATGTTCAAGAAGGAATACCCGGACCGCTTTTATGACTGCGGCATCGCCGAGGCCAATATGATGGGCGTGGCGGCCGGCCTTTCCACCGCCGGCTTCACCGTGTTCGCCAGCTCCTTCGCCATGTTCGCGGCGGGCAGAGCTTTCGAGCAGGTCCGCAACACCATCGGCTATCCGCACCTCAACGTGAAGATCGGCGCCACCCACGCGGGTATCTCTGTGGGCGAGGACGGCGCCAGCCACCAGTGCTGTGAGGATATCGGCCTGATGCGCACTATCCCCGGCATGACGATCCTCAACCCCGCAGACGACGTGGAAGCGCGCCTGGCGGTGTTCGCCGCCGCGGAGCACGACGGCCCCGTGTATATGCGCTTCGGCCGTCTGGCGGTACCGCGCGTGTTTGACGAGAATTACAAGTTTGAGATCGGCAAGGGCGCCTACCTCGCCAAGGGTACCGACGTGACCATCATCGCCACGGGCCTGCTGGTGGAGCGCGCCATCGCCGCCGTGGAGCTGCTGAAGGCGGAGGGCATTTCCGCGTCCCTCATCAACATGGCCACCATCAAGCCCATCGACAGGGATATCATCCTTGACGCCGTGAAGACCACCGGCTGCCTTGTCACCGCGGAAGAGCACAACGTCATCGGCGGTCTGGGTTCCGCCGTGGCGGAGGTGGTGGCGGAGACCTGCCCCGCCCCCGTGCTGCGCGTGGGCGTGGAGGATACCTTCGGTAAATCCGGCCCCGCCCTGGAGCTGCTGGAGATCTTCGGCCTCAACGCGCAGAACATCGCGGAGAAGGCAAAAGCGGCGATTGCATTAAAGAAGTAAGGAAGAGTCGGAAGTTATCAGTCGGAAGTCATCAGTCGGAAGTCGGAAGTCCCGCATGGGCAACGCCGTCTCGCTGAAATTTCCATCCGTATAGAGACAGTTCGATAATAGGAACACCGGACAGAAGATGCCACTTGTGTTTCATTGACTTCCGACTTCCCACTTCCCACTTCCCACTTCCCACTTGTCAAAATGAAGAAGCGATTCGTAAATAAACGATAACATAAAAGGAAGAATCGAAATGACCAACGCATACGACTACGCAAAAGAACTCTACGCCTCCATCGGCATTGACACCGATGCGGTCATCAAACAGCTGGCGGCGGTGCCCATCTCCATGCACTGCTGGCAGGGCGACGACGTGCAGGGCTTTGAGAGCGCCGCGAAGCTTTCCGGCGGCATCCAGACCACCGGAAACTATCCCGGCAAGGCCCGCACCCCCGAAGAACTGATGGCGGATATTGACAAAGCCCTCTCCGTTATTCCCGGCAAGCACCGCCTGAACCTCCACGCCACCTACGCCATCTACGACGGCGAGCGCGTCAGCCGCGACAAGCTGGAGCCCAAGCACTTTGAAAAATGGGTACAGTTCGCCAAAGAGCGGGGCCTGGGCATCGACATCAACCCCACCCTGTTTTCCCATCCGCTGGCGGCCGACGGCCTGACCCTCTCCCATCCGGATGAGAAGGTCCGCCGCTTCTGGATCGACCATTGCAAGGCCATCCGCAAGATCGGCGCTTACATCGGCGAGCAGCTGGGCACCCCCTGCCTCAACAACATCTGGATCCCCGACGGCTACAAGGAGGTCCCGGCGGACCGCACCGGCCCCCGTCAGCGGCTGAAGGACGCGCTGGACGAGATCCTTGCCGTGAAGTACGACAAGAAATTCCTGATCGACAGCGTGGAGAGCAAGGTCTTCGGCATCGGCGTGGAATCCTACACCGTGGGCTCCCACGAGTTCTATATGCAGTACGCCACCCAGAACGGCCTGCTGTGCCTGCTGGATAACGGTCACTACCATCCCACTGAGAACGTGGCGGATAAGATCCCCTCGCTCCTGCTCTTCTCCGACAAGGTGGCGCTGCACGTCACCCGCGGCGTGCGCTGGGATTCCGACCACGTGGTTTCCTACAATGACGAGCTGCGGGACATCGCCGCTGAGATCGTCAAGGCGGGCACCGACCGGGTCGTGATCGGTCTGGACTACTTCGATGCCAGCATCAACCGCATCGCCGCGTGGGTGATCGGTATGCGCAATATGCAAAAGGCGCTGCTGGCCGCCATGCTGACCCCCTACGCCAAGCTGGCGGAGTATCAGAACAAGGGCGATTTCACCGCTATGTTTGCCCTGAATGAAGAATATAAAACCTACCCCATGACGGCGGTGTGGGACAAATTCTGCGAGACCCTCGGCGCCCCCGTGCGCGAGGATTGGTTCCCCATCATCCGCGCGTATGAGGATGAGGTGCTGGCGAAGCGGAAGTAACATCCCGTAGCACGGCGCATTGCGCCGTCCGGCGCTTTCCCCATACGATTGTTTCCCTCTGTATCTCTTTGTGGGGGAACGGTATTGAGCTTTATTTACAATCAAATTTCCGGACACATCAGACGGCGCAATGCGCCGTGCTACCATGATAGAAAGGATGATTCCCATGGACAACGTACTTGACCTGAAGGTCGTTAAACTGTTTGTTGATACCTGCCACCAGAGCTGGCTCAAGGGCTGGAACGAGCGCAACGGCGGCAATATGTCCTACCGCATGAAGGAGGAGGAAGTGGCGCAGATCCGTCACCTCTTCGATTTCAGCGGCGAGTGGCGGCCCATCGGCCTGACCGTGGAAAACCTCGCAAACGAGTTCTTCACCGTCACCGGCAGCGGCAAATACTATAAAAATGTGCTCCGGGAGCCGGAGAACAACATCTGCATCGTCCAGATCGACGAAAAGGGCGAGAACTACAAGATCGTCTGGGGCCTGTGCGAGGGCGGCGTGCCCACCAGCGAGTTCCCCACGCACCTGCTGAACCACTCCATCAAGAAGGAAAAGACCAACGGCGCTTATCGCGTCATCATGCACGCCCATCCCGCCAACACCATTGCCCTGACCTTCCTGCTGCCGCTGGAGGACAAGGTCTTCACCCGGGAGATCTGGGAGATGATCACGGAGTGTCCCATCGTCTTTCCTGCGGGCATCGGCGTGGTGCCGTGGATGGTCTGCGGCAGCAGCGATATCGCCTACGCCACCGGTGAGAAGATCAAGCAGTTTGACGCGGTGATCTGGTCCCACCACGGCATTTTCTGCTGCGGTCAGGATTTCGACGTGGCCTTCGGCCTGATGGATACCATCGAGAAGTCGGCGGAGATCCTCATCAAGGTCATGTCCTGCGGCGGCAAAAAGCAGTTCATTACCCGTGAGCAGATCCTGGCGCTTGCGGAGCCGTATAACGTGCCGATTGATCCGGCCATGCTGGATTGAATGGCATCTGACGACAACCAATTCCACAGGAGAGAAAATAGGAAGATCTCCGAGAGAATCATCGGTTATCTGACAGAGACGTATCAGCCAGATGCGATCATCATCTATGGGTCATACGCGGATGGCAGCGTCAATGAAAACAGCGATTTCGACGCGCTGGTCATTGCGAAGTCAGTCAGAAAACACGATACTTCTGTGATTGGTAACACGGTTCTGGATGTGTTTGTTTATCCGGAAGAGGTGTTTCAGTCGGATTATGATCCGGAAGAATTCGTGCAAGTTTTCGACGGGATTGTCATTCTGGATAAGACAGGGGCGGCAGCCCGGCTCAAGAGAACGATTCTTGCGTATCTGGAAAATGCTCCCCGGAAAACGGATGACGAGATCCGGCAGGAATTGGATTGGTGTGAAAAGATGCTTCACAGAACAATGCGCGGCGACAGTGAAGGGTATTACCGTTGGCATTGGGTCCTGTGCGACAGTCTGGAGATTTATTGTGACGTGAAAGGCCTGGCTTATCACGGACCGAAAAAAGCGCTGCGCACCATCGCGCAGACAGATGAAACAGCCTATCAGATTTATTCCCGCGCGCTGAAAGAGTTCAACAGGGAATATCTTTCCGAATGGATTACCTATTTAAAGCATTTGAATTGTAATTGATAGAATAAGGATGTGTGACCATGGCGGAATACTGCCCCAAATGCAACTATAAATTCAAAGCCACCGACTGGCGGCCGGAGTGCCCCAAGTGCGGCGTCAACGTGCTGTATTACGGCGTGGAGGACCGGCTGCGGGAGGAAGCGGATAAGGCGGAGCTGGAGCACGCGAAAATGCAGCCCCGGTTCGACCGGCTGAAGGCCTCCCTGATCGGCCATCCGCTGGCCATCGTGCGGCTGGTGCTGGGCCTTTTGCCCATCGCCGCGCTGCTGATCCCCTCCGGCAAGCTCAGCTACGTGCTGCCCTTCGCCACGCAGACGAAGGAGGTCAACTTGATCGGCATTATCAACTTTTTCACCGGCGCGGATTTGGATATCGGCCTGCTGACGAAGCTGTGGGGTTCCCAGCTGGTCGGCAAGGGCCTTGTGTACTGGACTGTGGCCGTGCTGGCGGTGGTGCTGATGGCGGTGGTCACGCTGGTGGGGTTCTTCCTGCTGACGCTGTCCTGCTCCCCCAAGGGCTTCCGCCGGAATATCGCCTTCCCGGTGACGGGTATGGTGCTGGCGACCGCCGCGTTTGTCTCTTTTGCCCTGATGGTCAAAACGCTGACGGCGGAGCTGCCCGGTATTTTCAGCGGCACGGTCGCCCCCTGGGCCTACATCGTCGTCATGCTGCTGTACGCGGCCATGATCGCGGTGAACGTGATCTACAAAAAGAAGAACATCCCCGTCAAATACAAGGACGTCTCCGAGCTGCTGCTGCCCTACCATGAGCGCCCCTCCGTGATCGCCAAGGAGCAGGAAAAAGCAGGCGCGACCGCGTAACGCACGGCAGCGCGGCACCTCAGTGCCGCTTTTGGCACAAGCAATTATGGTAGCACGGCGCATTGCGCCGTCTGACGCTTTCTGCTGAGATGATTTCACGGTATGACAGCATCCGTTGCCATTCGATATTTTGTCAAGGCGGACAATCATGATGGGAGAACGCCCGACGGCGTGATACGCCGTGCTGCGTGATGTAACATTCCCGTATCGGCGGCGCTGCGCCGCGAACAGACAATGGTAACGGCGCAGGGCGCCGTGCTACGTTATAGGAGGACTATATGGCCATTCTCTTTGACGCTGAGAAAAAAATCTTCAAGCTCGATACCGCCGGTTCGAGCTACATCTTCAAAATCTATGACGAAAACTACCTGGTGCATCTCTACTACGGCGCGAGGATCCCGGATTACGAGCTGCCGGATTTCGAGTGCCGCCACATGTACGCGTCCTTCAGCGCGTCCAACGCCCATCTGCTGACCAAAGATTTTTCCGCGGACGTATTCCCCTTTGAGATCGGCTGCAACGGCTGCGGGGATATGCGGATCTCTTCCCTGCAGATCCGCAACGCGGACGGCAACGCCGCCACGGATATGCGCTACGTGTCCCATAAGATCTATCCCGGCAAGCCCGCGCTGCCGGGCCTCCCCGCGCTGTACGCCAACACGGACGACGACTGCGCCACGCTGGAGGTGCTGACGGAGGACAAGGTGACCGGCGCGCAGGCGACGCTGCTTTATACCGCGTTTGAAAAGCATGCGGCCATCACCCGTTCCGTGGTGATCCGCAACGCCTCCGACAAGCCCTTCGAGATCGAAAAGGTCATGAGCTTCAATCTGGACCTGCCGGACGCCGACTACGACCTGCTGACCCTCTACGGCCGCCACAATATGGAGCGTTTGCTGGAAAAGCGCCCGCTGGCCCATGGACGGCAGGGGATCGGCAGCCGCCGGGGCTCCTCCTCCCACCAGCAGAACCCCTTCATGGCGCTGCTGCGCCGCGGGGCCAATGAGGACCACGGCGACGCCTACGGTTTCAACCTCGTCTACAGCTGCAACTATGTGGCGGAGGTGGAGGTGGACTTCAACAACTCCTCCCGCGTGATGATGGGCATCGACGACTCCGACTTCGGCTGGACCCTTGCCCCCGGTGAGGAATTCTGGTCCCCCGAGGCGGTGCTGGTCTACTCAAACGAGGGCCTGGGCGGCATGAGCCGCACCTTCCACCGCCTTTATAACAACAACCTGGTGAGAGGGGAGTGGAAGCGCAAACGGCGCCCGCTGCTCATCAACAACTGGGAGGGCACCTATTTCGACTTTGACGACGACAAGCTGGTGGCCATCGCCAAATGGGCCAAGGAGACGGGTCTTGATATGTTTGTCATGGACGACGGCTGGTTCGGCGTGCGCAACGACGACCGGCGGAGTCTGGGCGACTGGGTGGTCAACGAGAACAAGCTCAAGGGCGGCATCGCGCCGCTGGTGAAGCGCGTCAAAGAGCTGGGCCTTCGCTTCGGCATCTGGTACGAGCCGGAGATGATCTCTCCCGATTCCGATATTTACCGTGCCCATCCGGATTGGTGCATCCACGTGCCGAACCGAGACCGGTCGCAGGGCCGCTGGCAGTGCGTGATGGATGTGACCCGCGCCGACGTGCGGGATTATCTGTTCAACATCATGAGCGAGGTGCTGGGCAACAACGACATCGACTACCTGAAGTGGGATTTCAACCGCAACATCACGGAGGCGGGTTCCGCGCTGCTGCCCCCCGAGCAGCAGAAGGGGTTCTTCCACCGCTACATCCTCGGCACCTATGACCTGTTCGACCGTATCACCAGGGCCTTCCCCCACCTGCTGGTGGAGGGCTGCTCCGGCGGCGGCGGACGGTATGACCCCGGCATCCTGTACTACACGCCGCAGATCTGGTGCTCTGACAACACCGACGCGCTGTCCCGCATCGACATCCAGTTTGGCACGTCGTTGTGCTATCCCGCGTCCGTGCAGGGGGCCCACGTGTCCGCCTCCCGCCGCACCGGCTACAATACCAAAAAGGACGTGGCCATGTGGGGCTCCTTCGGCTATGAGCTGGATCCCGCCAAGATTTCCGACGAGGACCGGGCGGTCATCAAGACCCAGATTGAAGGGTATCACAAGTATTATGACCTGATTCACTACGGCGACCTCTACCGCCTGATCTGCCCGTGGGACAATCCCTACTGCGCCGCATGGGAGTTTGTCAGCGAGGATAAGAGCGAGTTTATGTTCACCGTGGTCACCAAGTACTGGACCGAGGATCACAATTTCTTCCTGAAGCTGAAGGGCCTTGATCCGGAAAAACGCTACGTTTGCGAGGAGACGGGAAAGACCTTCTCCGGCGCGCTGCTGATGAACGCGGGCCTGGCGCTGTATGACTATCCCAACGGCGACGGCGAGAGCTTCGCCCTCCATTTTAAGGCGGAATAACAATTCAATCTATAACGAAAGGGACTGCCCGCATCGGACAGTCCCTTTTGTAATGCTGTATTTGTTTATTTTGCCGGGGTCTCCAGCTTGGTAAGGGCTTCCGGCTTGCTTCTGAGGTAGGTCTTCGCAATCAGCGCCGCACATTCGTCGGCCTTGATGTTGAGCTTCTCGTCCAGCCATGCCTTGACGATGTTTTCCATGGCGCCGAGGGAGTATCCGAGGAACAGGTTGATCTCCCTTCTCTCCTCGTCGGTGAAGGAGCCGTCGATCATCGCGCTCAGGGTATCGCCGATGTAGGCGATGATCCGCTTGACGAGGGCGTCGCTGCGGGAGGACGTGATGAACAGCTTGTAATAAAACTTCTTTTCGTCGAGGAAATGGAACGCCTGGGCAAGGATCTCTGTCGGGTCAATCAGAATCTGCTTCGGTCCGATCTTCTCGATGGTCTCCTTGACGGCCTCCATCATATTGCTTTGGATCGCGTTGTAGAGATCATACACGTCCATGTAGTGCGCATAGAAGGTGCCGCGGGAAATGCCCGCCTTTTCTACGATGTCGGTGACGGTGATTTTGGAAATGTCCTTTTCGTTGAGCATCTCCGCGAACGCCTTTTTGATCATTTGCCGGGAGCGAACGGCATTTTTATGGGTGGATTTGTGCTGAACTGGCATAGTTACTCCTTTTTCTTGTTCTGTTCCGCTTTTTTGGAATATTTTGCTTTATAAACGACTCTCATCAGGAGACATTCGGTGAAATTGATCCGCTCGTCCTCTTTGCCGTAAACGTCGGCCGCCACGTAGGCCATGCAGCCCTTTTCCGTGACCAGCTTGACCGCCTGTGCGTCGTCCGCGGAGGAGCCTACGCAAAGCGCGCCGCTGTTTTTCAGCAGCACGGCGTTTCTGCCCCGCAGCTTCTTCACGACCTTTTTGGCCGCGCGGCGCGGGCTGTTGCCGTAAAACGGGGCGGTCTTCAGGTTTACGCCGGTGATCTGGGCGAAATCGTCCAAAAACGGCCTCACGGTGGCGCCGATGCCGGATACCGCCACGGTGGCGGGCTCGGTGGAGTGGAGGATCGCGTTGACGTCACCGCGTTTGCGGTAGATCATGCTGTGCAGCAGGGCCGCCTCGGGCGCGTCGATGCACCGGTCCAGGGGCTTTCCGGTCTTCACGTCCACCTCCACGGGATCGCCGCCCTTGGCGGGGGTCAGCGTGAGAGTGTCGAAGGTACGTTCGGAATCATAGGCCGGGAAAACGAAGTAGTCAACGCCTTTCTTTCGGGTCTCGGCCACGTACTCACACAGGGAAGTGAAGCTTTCCGCCGTTTTGCCCGTCAGCTCTTTATAGCGGTCAAACAACGTCTGCCGGCAGACGTTTTCCAGCTCATTCGCCACACGGAACGCGTCTTCAAGGCTGTCGCCCAGGCACAGCGCGCCGTGGTGGTGCATCAGCACCGCCTTCGACGTGGACCGCTGCAGCGCGGCGATGACGCCCGCCCGCAGCTTGCCCGTTCCGGGCAGCCCGTAGGCGGCCAGCGGCACGTTGCTGCCGATCACTTCTTCGCTCTCACCGGTGAGACCGTTGATGTCCCTGCCGGAAAGCCCGGCAAGGGACGCATAGGTCTGGTGGGTGTGGATCACGAAATTGACGTCGCCGCGCAGACGGTAGCAGGCTGCGTGGATCCCCTTTTCTGAGGAGGGCTTGATCTCGCCCGCGTAGGTCAGATCCTGAATGTTGACCACCACGATATCCTCCGGCGTCAGGGACAGATAATCCCTGCCGCTGGGGGTGATGGCAAAGAATTCTTCGTCGATACGGCAGCTTACGTTGCCCCAGGTGCGCTGGATCAGCCCGTTTTCACAGAGCATTTTTCCGGCTTGAATGACCTGTAATTTCGCCTGTTCAATCTCCATTTCGGGTTTCCTCTTTGTTAAAAACGATGCTTATTCTTTCACCGCGATGTTGGCAAAGACCTTGTCGAATCTTGCCACCGCGTCGTCGATCAGCTCGGGGGTGTAGGCCGCGCTGGTGTAAAGTCTGCTGCCCGCGAGGGTCACAAGGCCCTCCGCCATGTAAGCGGCGCCCATGTGGGTCATTTCGGTCTTTCTCACGTTGGTCTCGTCCAGCACGTGCGGGATCGTCCACGGCTTGTGCCAGTCGATGGAGAACTGCAGCGTGCCCACGGTTTCCAGATGGCAGATGGAGCCCTGGTTGAAGGCCACGAAGGGCAGGTGACGGCGGTCGATGACCTCCTGCAGGCCCTTGATGATCCGGTCGCCCATTTCGCCGGCCTTCTGGCAGGCGTTGGTGCGGTCGATCTCTTCCAGTGTAAAGTAACCGGCGGCGCAGCTGAGGGGGTTGGCGGAAAGGGTGCCGCCGCAGAAGGCCTTTTTGACCTTGACGGCGCCGTCGAGGCCCGCGCCCAGATACTTCATGTATTCGCGCTTGCCGCCTACGCCGCCCGCGCCCGGGTAGCCGCCGGCGATGACCTTGCCGAAGATGGTGAGGTCGGGGGAGCAGCCGAAATAGCCCTGCGCGCCGGCCATGCCGATGCGGAAGCCGGTGACGACCTCGTCGAAGACCAGCAGCGCGCCGTATTTGCGGCAAAGTCTTTCCACGCCCTGGCAGAAGTCCTTGTCCACGGGGCGGGAGCCGCTCTCGGGGCCGATGGCCTCAAGGAACACGGCCGCCGTGCCGCCGCGGAACATGTTGCGGCGAAGGACCTTTTCCAGATCGTTCAGGTCGCCGGGGAAGAATTCCTGGGTGTCTCTCATGATGCGGATCGGCACGCCGGGAATGCGGATGCCGTAGCCCAGCTGATCGGACCAGCCGTGGTAGGCGCCGCCCATCTTGACGATGTTGCGGTTCTTGGTGGCCAGTCTTGCGATACGCACGGCCAGCATGCAGGCCTCGGTGCCGGACTGAAGCATACGGAACATGTCCACGGTCTCCACGCTGTCGGAGATCTTCTTGGCCAGCTTGTACTCAAACTCGTGGAACAGACCGGTGGAGGGGCCGCAGGTGTTCAAAAGGTCGATGACCTGCTCTCTGATCTCGGGCGGGTTGGACCCCAGCACCGTGGGGCCGCCGGCCTGCAGAAAGTCATAATATCTGTTGCCGTCGATGTCGTAGAGATAGCAGCCCTCCGCCTTGGTGAACACCAGCGGGAAGGGATAGTTGAACGCCAGGTTGTGCTGCACGCCGCCGGGAATGATCTTCTTGGCTTCTTCGATCATGGCCTTGGATTTCTGGCATTTGGCGTCAAAGTAATCCTTTTCGTAAGCGGCCAGCGCTTCGGGCGTGATGGTATAGATCGGTTTCTTGATCAGTGCATTGAGTTTGTTGTTGATCTCGGCAGCGTTGGGATACTGCGAAATCGAGAAACGCTTATCCATTTATAATCCTCCGTTCCCCGTTGTCAACGGGTCCTTTTTATTCATCCTACATTTTAACAGATAATAGGCGGAAAAACAAGGGTCAATCTTTGATTTTATACACAAACTGTTGAAATAATGCATTAGACAACAGATCATTCCCGCGCTAACGATTTATTCTCCGTCCGGACCGTTCCGTCCCGCAGTTCCGCCACGCAATATGACCCCGCGGCGACGGAACCGGGATTGACCATGGTAAAGCCCGGCTCGAATTCACAGCAGGGGGAGTGGGTGTGGCCGAACAGGCAGAGCTGCGCACCGGCCTCCTTCGCTGCGTAATAAAGCTTCTGTAACCCGTATTTCACGCCGTATTGGTGGCCGTGACAGGCGAAGATCCTCACGCCCTCCGCCTCGGTGACGATCGTCTCCGGAAAGCCGTGTGAGACGCTGTCGCAGTTCCCCTTGCAGATATAACAGGGCTTTCCTTCGGTGTATTCCACCATCAGGCGCAGGTCGTCGCCCCCGTCGCCCAGGTGCAGGATCGCGTCCGCGTCCCTCTCCCGTTTCAGCACCGCCTCCAGATTAAAGACGTAGCCATGGGAGTCGGAGAGAATCAGCAGTTTCATGGATATTGTCTCCTTTTTATGAATATAGATGAATAGGCAAATTGTGAATTTGTCGCGCTGTTGGCGCGACAAAAAAGTTGAGAGTTGAAAGTTAAAAGTTAAAATTCGGAAGCC